>JAFYFK010000162.1 GCA_017543805.1 Bacillota bacterium
ATGCGTGTAGCCGAGCGTCGGCAGTGCCTTGTATCTGTCCGCGAAATCCGCCAGCGACTTCATTACGGAGACCAGTTCCCCGCGCAGATGCCGCAGCGCGTCGCGGTAGATTATTATGTCCGCGTTGTCCGTAACGTAGCAACTTGTGGCGCCGAGATGTATTATCCCCGCGGCCGACGGAGCAGCCTTGCCGTATGCGTAAACATGAGCCATCACGTCGTGCCGGACTTCTTTTTCCCGCGCGGCCGCAAGCTCAAAATCTATATCGTCTGTATGCGCCTCGAGCTCGTCGACCTGCTCCTGCGTAACGGGAAGGCCGAGCTCCATCTCCGCCCTCGCCAGGGCCGTCCAGAGCCTGCGCCATGTGCGTATGCGCGTCCGCTGCGAAAACAGCTTCAGCATGCTTTCTGACGCGTACCTCGACGCCAGCGGCGACTGATAAACATCGTAACGATCTTCCATAAATTCTCCCCCGGTCTATTCCACCGTAACGGATTTCGCAAGGTTCTTGGGTTTATCGATGTCGCAGCCGTTCGCCCTCGCCACGTAATAGGCCAGCAGCTGCAGCGGGATGACCGCCACCGCCGGCGAAAAGACTGTCTCCGTTTTGGGGACAAAGAGCACGTCGTCCGCCTGGGCGATTATCTCCCGGTTCTCCCTGAAGGACAGCGCCAGCACCTCCGCGCCGCGCGCCTTGACCTCAAGAATGTTGTTCGCGGTCTTCTCCAGCAGAGATTCGTTGCAGCAGACCGCAACCACGGGAGTCCCGTCATCGATCAGTGCTATTGTACCATGCTTAAGCTCTCCGGCGGCATAGGATTCCGCGTGAATATACGAAATCTCTTTCATCTTGAGCGCGCCCTCGAGCGCAACCGCGTAATCCGTGTTGCGGCCGATAAAGAATATGGAACCCTTGTTATGGTATTTCTCCGCCAGACGCGGAATTACCTGGCCGTTGAGATCTATGGCGTTCTGTATGCGCTTAGGCAGGCTGCAGATCTCCCCGAGAAGCCGGGCGTATTCGAAATCGTCCAGCTTTTTGAGCTTCTTTGCCGCGTACAGCGCAAAGAGATACAGCAGCACCAGTTGCGTGGTAAAGCCCTTGGTCGTGGCGACCGCGATCTCCGGTCCGGCCCATTCGTAAAGCACGTGGTCCGCGAGCCTCGCTATGGTGCTTCCGACCACGTTTACGATGGCAAGCACGCTTGCCCCACGGCGCCGGCCCTCTTCCAGCGCAGCCTTGGTGTCAGCGGTCTCGCCGGACTGCGAGACTATTATCATGAGCGTGTGCTCGTCGATTATCGGGTCCTCGTAGCGGAATTCCGACGCCAGCTTGACCTCCACGGGGATGCGGGTCAGCGACTCTATGGCGTAACGTCCGCAGCAGCCGGCATGGTAAGCCGATCCGCAGGCCGTGATGACTATCTTGCGGATCTTTTTAAGCTCCTCGGCGCTCAGCTCGAAGTCGTCCAGGACTATCTCCCCGCCCTTTATGCGGGGCGCGATGGCCTCCTTTACCGCCGCGGGCTGCTCCATTATCTCCTTGAGCATAAAATGCTCGTATCCGCCCTTTTCCGCAGCTTCTATGCTCCACGCGACCCTGCTGACCGTCTTTTCCACCGGCCTGCCGATCTCGTTGTAGACAACGACGTCATCCGAGCGGACCTCCGCGAATTCGCCGTCGTTAAGGTAGATGACGTTTTTGGTATAGGACACCAGCGCCGTGACGTCCGACGCGAAGAAGTTCTCCCCTATGCCCAGGCCGACGATCAGCGGCGCGGCCTTGCTGACCCCGAACACCGTGCCCGGATGATCCGCGCAGACTATGCCCAGAGCGTAGGCGCCCTCGAGCCGGGAAACAGCCTTCATGACCGCGGCTTTAAAATCGCCTTTGTAGTAGCTTTCTATAAGATGCGCCACCACCTCGGTGTCGGTTTCGCTCACAAAGGTGTGACCGCGGGCCTCCAGCTCGGCCTTTAGCTCCGCGAAGTTTTCGATGATGCCGTTGTGGACTATGGCAAAGCGCCCGTCGCCGCTCACATGCGGATGCGAATTGATGTCGTTCGGCGCTCCGTGGGTCGCCCAGCGCGTATGGCCTATTCCCGCAAAGCCCGGAAGCGCGTGCCCGTCTCCGGTCTTTTCTATAAGGTTCTGAAGCCTGCCGTGGGCCTTTTCGACCTCTATCTTTCCGTCGCAGAGCACCGCAACGCCCGCAGAATCGTAGCCGCGGTACTCCATCCTCGACAGCCCGTCAAGCAGGATGGGCAGAGCGCTCTGGCTCCCGGTGTATCCTATGATGCCGCACATAATTCTCCCTCCCTAAAAGCGTTCGATATACGCGTCGCGCTCCGGGCCGACCGAAACGTATTTGATCCGGCAGCCGATCTGAGCCTCAATATATTCCACGTAGCGGCGGGCGGCTTCCGGGAGATCCTCCCAGCGCCGCGCGCCGGAGATGTCGCAGCTCCAGCCCTCCATGTATTCCGTGACCGGCTGCGCCTTAGGCAGGACGGCCGGGAACGGGAAGTCGTCGGTCTGCTTTCCGTCCAGCATGTAATGCGCGCAGACCGGGATCTTTTCCATATAGCTGAGCACGTCAAGCTTGGTGAGCGCGATGCAGGTGGCGCCCTGGACCTTTACGCCGTAGCGGGTGGCGACAATGTCTATAGGCCCCACGCGCCGCGGACGGCCTGTCTTTGCGCCGTATTCCCCGCCTGCCTCGCGAAGCTTTTCGGCCTCGTCCCCGAACCATTCGCAGGTAAACGGGCCTTCTCCCACACAGGAGGAATACGCCTTGACCACGCCTATAACCTCGTCGACCTTCGCGTAGGGCATGCCGGAGCCGACCGGCGCAAAAGCGGCGATCGAATTCGAGGACGTAGTGTAGGGATAGATGCCGTAGTCGAGGTCCCTGAGAGCGCCGAGCTGGGCCTCAAAGAGCACGCTCTTTCCCTCGTCCTGCGCTTTGTGCAGCAGGCTGAAGGTGTCGCATACGTAGGGCTTTATGCGCTCGCCGTACGTGTTGATCCATTCCAGCATCTCTTCCATTGTATAGGGCTTTGCCCCGTAGACGCGTTCCAGCGTCATATTCTTCCATTCCAGAAGCATGGCCAGGTGCTCCTTAAGCTCCTCTGGATAGAAGAGCTCGCCGGCCAGCAGGGTCTTTTTCTGGTATTTGTCGGAGTAGAACGGAGCTATCCCCTGCTTTGTGGAACCGTAGGCATGGTCCTTAAGGCGCGCCTCCTCAAGGCCGTCGAGCTGGCGGTGCCAGGGCAGCAGCAGGGACGCGCGGTCGCTTATGCGGAGGTTTTCCGGGCTTATCCTTACGCCCTTCGCCTCCACGGTGTCGATCTCCGCCGACAGGTTCTCCATGTCCAGCGCCACGCCGTTTCCGAGGATGTTCAGCACTCCGGGCCGGAACACGCCGGACGGCTGCAGGTGAAGCGCAAACTTTCCGTATTCGTTTATGACGGTGTGCCCGGCGTTGCCGCCGCCCTGAAACCGCACGACTATGCCGTAATGGTCCGTCAGCAGGTCCACCATGCGGCCCTTGCCTTCGTCACCCCAGTTTATGCCTACTATTACGCTGTTGGACATGTATCCATCCTCCGAAAGATCCTCTTTGTTCAAAAAAATAAAAAGCGGACATGGCAAACACAAATAGGACGCCATTGTCCTGACATTCGAAATATATACCTAAATTGAAATCTTGTCAACGCGCTCAGTTTTTGCAATAATAACAATAGTTTTAAGCGAGTCTTAGGAGGTCCTTAAAAATGAAATATACCGCAGAGGAAGTCATACAGTATGTAAAGGAAGAGGAGATACAGTTTATCCGCCTCGCGTTCTGCGACGTTTTCGGGCGCCAGAAAAACGTGGCCATCACGGCGACGGAGCTTGAACGCGCGTTCGACTTCGGCATCGCCTTCGACGCGTCCGCCATCAAGGGCTTTGGCGGAGAGGTAAAGTCCGACCTTTTCCTGCATCCGGATCCGTCCACTCTCAGCAGCCTGCCCTGGAGACCGGAGAGCGGCAGAGTGGTAAAAATGTTCTGCGACGTCAGTTATCCGGACGGCACCCCGTTTGAGGCAAACTCCCGCAACATCCTCAAAAAGGCAGTCGAAGAGGCTGCAAAAAAGGGAATCTCCTTTATGTTCGGCGCCGAGATGGAGTTTTATCTCTTTAAGACGGACGAGAACGGCAACAACAGCTTTGAGCCCTGTGACCATGCCGGTTACATGGACGTTGCCCCGGACGACCGCGGCGAAAACGTGCGCCGCGAGATCTGCATGACCCTCGAGCACATGGGCATACAGCCGGAAAGCTCCCACCACGAGGAGGGCCCCGGCCAGAACGAGATAGACTTCCACTACGCGGAACCGCTCAAGGCGGCGGAAGACGCGCTCACATTCAGATCCGTGGTCAAGACCGTGGCTGAGAGAAACGGCCTGGCGGCTGACTTTATGCCCCGCCCGCTGGACGACGAGGCCGGAAGCGGCATGCACATAAACTTCTCGGTAAAGAGTGAGGACGGCGAGGACAAGCTCAACTACGTCATCGCCGGGATCATAGCCAAGATCAAGGATATGACGGTCTTCCTCAATTCCTGCAAGAACTCCTACGACCGCCTCGGCGGGCGCAAAAAGGCGCCGGCATATATAAGCTGGTCGCGCGAAAACCGTTCACAGCTTATCCGCATACCCGCAACGCCAAAGGGCCAGGAGCGCGGCGAGCTGCGCAGCCCGGACCCCATCGCAAATCCGTACATAGCCTTTGCGCTTATAATCTACGCGGGCCTCTACGGCATAGAAAACAAGCTGGAGCTGCCCCCCTGCGCGGACGTCAACCTCTATTCCGCGTCGCAGGCGGAGGTCGCCAAGTACGACAGCCTGCCCATTTCCTACACCCGCGCGGCAGCGGTCGCCAACGAGAGCGGCTTTATCCACCGCAGCCTGCCCGAATCCGTAATCTCCATGTACTGCAACAACCGCGTTCTTAAATACTGATGCTCTTTAAAGAAAGGACCTACGGCGTTCTGCTGGTGTCCGCGTCCGACAGCTTTAATAACAAAACGAAGGATCTTCTGCCCGTAAACGAATACTGGCCGGTGCATACCGCGCGCAGCGTCGGCGAGGCGAGAAGGAGTTTTGCTACGGGCAAATACGACCTTGTGGTCATAAACACGCCTCTCCCGGACGATTTCGGCACTTCGTTTGCCATTGACCTGGCTGAGGACACTCCCGCCGGCGTGCTGATCTTCGTCAAGAGCGACATCTACGAGAGCGTATTTACAAAGCTCACGGACTACGGCATTGTGGTGCTTTCAAAGCCGGCCAATCTGCAGCTGACCGCGCAGACCTTCCGCATACTCTGCGCCACCCGTGAGCGCCTCCGCCGCATGGAGAACCGGCAGAAGACAGTGGAAGAAAAAATAAGCGAAGTACGCCTTGTCAACAAAGCAAAATGGCAGCTTATACAGCAGCGCGGCATGACGGAGGACGAAGCGCACAGATACATAGAAAAACAGGCGATGGACCGCCGTTTGTCAAAAAAAGAGATAGCGGAAGAACTTACCGCCAAGGAGGAAGAATGAGGATCACAGCAGTCGAAACAGTAGAACTCCCTAAGCACCCGAGGCATATCTGGGTACTGGTTCACACAGACGAGGGCATCACAGGCATAGGCGAAGCGCACGACAAGGTGGAGCTTACCAAAGCCGCGGTGCACAGCTTCTGCGCTGAGATCATACTCGGTCAGAATCCGATGGAGATAGAAAAGCTCTGGGCAAGGATGTACGACAGCGCTAACTACACCGGCTACATGGGCGCGGAAATGCGCGCTATGGGCGCCGTGGACATGGCGCTCTGGGACATCAAGGGCCAGCGCGCCGGCCTTCCGGTCTACGAGCTGCTTGGCGGAAAGACCCAGGACTCCTTAAGGATATACAACACCTGCATCAGCTACGGAAACATCCGCGACCGCGAGATGTTTATGGAGGACGCGGGCGAACTCGCCAAGTCCCTGCTCGCCGAGGGCATAACCGCCATGAAGATCTGGCCGCTGGACAGCCTCTCCGAGCGCTACAACGGGCAGTACGTCACAAGGGACGAGATACGCCGCGGACTTATGCCGTTCAAAAAGATACGCGACGCCGTCGGCGATAAGATGGATATAGCCCTGGAGATGCATTCCCGCTGGAACGTCCCGATGGCCATACGCATCGCTGAGGAACTGGAGCAGTACGACCCGATGTGGTTCGAGGATCCGATCCAGATCGACAATATCTCCGCGCTGGCAAGCCTGCGCAAAAAGATCAACCTGCCGATACTCGCTTCCGAACGCCTGGCGACCAAGTACCAATTCCGCGAGCTCTTCGAAAAAGACGCCTGCGACATAGCCATGTTCGACGTCAGCTACGTCGGCGGCATCACCGAGGGCAAGAAGATCGCCGCGATGGCGGAGACCTACCACCTGCCCGTCACGACCCACAACTGCGGTTCTCCCGTAATGTACGCGGTAGTGTCCCAGCTTATGGTCAGCTGCCCCAACACCAACGGCATCGAGGCTGTACGCTCGCTCTACAAGACCTTCGACATGTTCGACTACGGCCCGGATATCCACGACGGCCACATTTTCTTCAACGACCGCCCGGGACTCGGCCTCAAGTTCAAGGACGAGGTCTACAACGCGGAGGACACAGTCCATACCTTCACCAGGGAGGCGCGCAACAACCAGATGTTTGCCGTCACCGGCGACCCCTGGGCACAGAGCCCCGGAGACGACAAGGCCGGCGTAATACACGTTAAGTAAGACCGTGCGATGAGATGATTGGATACCCTTTTTTAATTTCAACCCGATCACCGAGGAAAAACATCAACAATTTTGCTGTACGGTCCGCACTTGGTTGTTCTGTATCAATTGAAACAACCACCTTATTATGCCGTTCATCAAGGCCGATACTCCAGATATCATTACTAAAGAGTGTCACGAATGTTGCAAAATGCTGAGCAGCACAAAGTGAAGCATATGTATGTTTTCCCTGTGTCACAAAAAATGCGCTGTTTTTATCCTCAATCTGGCTCAAAACCTTTTCCCGTGCGGTTGTCAAATCCGCGCCGGGACATAGAGAAAACACAATGTTGTTCATCGACCCATCTGCAGACCAGGCTCCGTTGATTTCCTTTGGATATTTCAACATGGGCGGATAATCCTCCGCCCATGCTTGATAAAGATCGCCCGCATTAGAATACATCCGCCCGGAAACATGGCAGTCTAACGAAACTGTTAAAATAACCATAAGAAGAATTGCAACAAGTAGTTTCTTATCCATGCCGTACCTCTAATCCAAAATCTCGAGCAATTCTGCAGAAATTGAACCAGCTTCGTGTGTGACCCGGTACGTATATATTTTGCTTCTGAACGCTGGTGTGATAGCGTAAATACGGTTACCATCATAATAGCAGGCTTCGAATACCTCCGGAAGCGGAGAAACCAGTTCTACCGGCGTTCCTTCCGCCGTGACGATGTACAATGCAGTCGCCGTCGAATCATGCGGGAGCGAGGCCGTCACCAAAGATTCTCCATCAGCCTTAGACACTACCTCGGCGTTGTAAATTCCGTACTCTTTTCTCATACGGTCAGCTTCGACTGTGACATACATGATTCCAGCGTCATTTTTTTCGTCAAAGTCAAACTTTCCCAGCACCTTCTTCAGTCCGGATTCGGGAGAATACTGCCAAACGACATCTCTATTGCTGAAATAATAGATACCGTTACGCAAAACCCCTTCACTTGAATAATAATCTGGACGAAGAGGAAAGCAAAGAACAGCCGCCGCAAGAACCGATATAGCAATAACAGTAATAACAGTTACCTTTTTCACGGACAAATTACCTCTCTATCCCGAACATAATAAACATATCATTTGCAGGTATTCACTTTGCAACAAAACCATTACTATGAAGGGTATTTTTCTTACCAACACGAAAATTTAGAGCGCCTTCTTATTAACGGGGACACAAGTATGCCTCAATATGGTTTCTTAATATTTCATATTTACATATGATTTCATCAGCTTTCACTAATAATGCATAGTCAATATCATTTAATTCACAGTAGTCTTTCAATTCTTCCTTTGAAACTATAATTCCTTCAGCATTGGCTATCGCGCCAACGATTAAACATTCTTTAACACGTCTTTCACAAGATTTATAACACCAACTATAAAATTCTTCCTCAGAAAGATTATATGTATCTGAAATATACTCTAATGGAGACACATTTTCTGGAATAGAATAAGCAAGTTCGTGCGCTGCCAATTCGGTTGCATGTTTAATAATATCATCGTCGTTAATTATGAAAACTGAACGTTCTATTATTTTATCAATGCTTTTACTCCAAGCAGAATACTGATGCTGTTCAAAAATAGTAGCTTTAACATTTCCCGTCCATTCGTCTACAGAATCGAATCTGAAATGTTCTTTAACAAAATCGGCCGTCAATTCTGCTGGTTCAATAGTATATATATACAGTGGTGTTATCGTACATATTCCTGGTTTTCCGGGATAATCATTGCTACTATAAGTAATACTGTAAGGTTTCCCAACCATTTTATTCAGGACAGACTCTTCAATGGCTGAATCAAAATTGACTTTGCCAGCCAGAACAGTTTCTTCTTTCACAGAAAAAATGACTTGACCATCGAAAGAAATCTCATAAGCTATCTTAACAAGATCCCCATCTTCAATGATTCTTTTCTTCTGCTGTACTTCTTTAGGAAAAAGTTCAAGATAATATTGAATTACGTCTTTTACCTCGTCATCTGATACCGGGTCTACGGGAAACACATAATTGTGATAATTGCATAGTCTGGTTATTTCGTTATTGTTATACCCCTGAGAAAATAAATAGTCATGACATATTGTATTAGACAAACTATTATCGAGACTTTCTTTTCCACACGAACAAATCAACGAACACAAGATTAGTATTGACAAGAGCCTAACTATTTTCTGATACATTTTTATAGATCCTTGGAATATAAGCAATGTCATTCTTGTTCATCAGGTTTGTTGACTCAAAAATAATACTACTATTGAGCATTTTAAGTTACTCTGCAATGCCAATAGAACCGGTCTCTATATAGATTTGAAGGGCATCATCAAATAAATACTTTAATACAGCAATCCTCTCGGTGTTAATGCAATTATCTGAATTATCATAACAGATTTCGACTCTGTTATCTTTATCATTGATCCTGACCCAGCGGAATCCTTCAAATCCGCATAGTAGAGGCAAGATATGTTTCATGAACTGTAGCTTACTATAAGGGACAAGATCCTTTCTTACAGCAAACCTCAAAGTGTATTTGTTCTGAATCTGAGATTCAATGAAATTGACTGCAGTCCTTGCATAATAGTCATCAATCAGAAATGTAATACTTTCTTCATTATTGTACTCCCTCTGTATGCTGTAAGTCGCCCATGCGCCACAAACACCTTGTGGAAAGCATACATTACCACTATTCGAAATCCAGATTCTGTATAACTCTCCTGCTGTTTCACATTTTTTGCAAGGAATGTTCGGAACAAACGATGCCAGCACTAAAACGGATAATATTAGAATTGTAATATGTAAGGATTTTCTCATAGTTCTAATTTGTATTTATTGTAAACCCCGCTCCGTGGACATATGTGTATGGAGTAAAATGAGTATATCTGTAACCATCTATAGTTTCACCACAACAATGAACCCCGCAAAAACTTACACCGCCACTGGTATATTGGAAATAAGGTCCACCACTATCGCCAAAATTGGACGTTCCGTTATTAAGCAGTTTTACTTGGGTCATTCCACGCACCTGAACAGTTACATTATAATACCATAACAGCCCTATTGTTTTGTTAAGGCGCAAGCAGAAAAACTTACCCTTTCATTTTAGAGATCATCTTCAGGGTATTCAGGGAATTTTTCCGACCATGAAAGGCCTTGCCGTATCTCCCATCCATTTTTTTCGGAGCCTTCAACATAAAAATGAAAATTGTAAAGTCCGCTTTCAGATTCCGTCTTATTGTTGAACGACAAGTTGACAGAAAAACGTTGCTTCTCTGTAATTCTTACCGCTTTAACCGGTTCCTTATCAATGTATCGGTCAATCAAATCTACTCTCTTGTTTTCCATGGCCTCTGGGCCTTCGTCGGAAGTAAGGAAAATATCATAGTATCCTATACCTTCTGATTCAGCGATTTGAGTCCAATATTCACGATTCATTAATTGATAGGTTTTCTCATCAACAATTTCACCGATCTCCACAACTTTATATCCAAGAGCACCATCAATAGGTTCTTCTTCAACAAGTTCATATTTTACAGTTTCCCACGCATCATCGCCAAACTGTTCTTTTACCAGAGCATTCTGTGCGGCGGCATAACGAGCCTGTGTTAAGAGTCTCTCAGAATACTGCTGCTTTTCGTCTAATAAACCATTCTGTTCTGCATCTTCTAAAAATGCATCTGGCAATAAATCTTCTGATGCCTCCATCCCAGGATGATTACAAAAAATCTTGTCTGCATTCTCAAAATCACCGCCAATATAACTAATATAATTATTAATAAGGTTTTGCAAATCATATTCTTCTACTGCCGAGGTTTCTTGCGAAGTCTTATATACTATCGGAATAATACATACAATAGCTATTAGCACCGCAACAATGACAAAAGCTTTATTTTTCATATCAATCTACCCTTCTACACTATTAACGATTTGAAATGCAAAAATCGGACAATGATCATATTAAAATTCTTTAAAATTTATAATAAATCTAACTGATGGGTGGGGGTAGAAAATATTTACATCATTTAGTTTTCAGTTTTTGTCCGAAAATCTTTTTCAAAATCGTTATTATAGTACAAGAGGGAATTGAAGATGTTAGCTATATATCTACAACTCATTGATACGGATCAGGACAGAGATAAGTTTACTGATGTCTATGAACGATACCGCGGCAAAATGTTCCTTGCCGCAAACCGGATCCTTCATAGTCACGCGGATTCTGAAGATGCGGTGCACGAGGCTTTCATTTACATATTAAATAATCTGCCAAAGATCGAAACCGTGTCGAGTCCAAAAACCGAGGCTTACTGCGTCATAATTGCGCAAAGCAGGGCTTTGGATAAGTACGAAAAGCGGCAGAGGGAGGAGACGCTTCAGATAGACGAGAAGCTTGTTGCCAGCCCCGCTGCTCCGGATGATTCGCTGCTTACAGAAGCTTTAAACAGATTGCCGCTGCATTTTAGAACTGTTATTTATCTTCGGTATTACATAGGTTATAAAATCCGGGAAATAGCGCCTATGCTGAACATGACCGAAACCGCCGCCCAAAGGATGCTGACCAGAGCAAAGAACGCGCTTGAAGAAAAGCTTGAGGAACTAAGACATGAACACTAATTATTCGTTTTCAGAAAATGAACTTAGCATTGCGGCTGAAAAATCCTGCAGCTCAATGCTCTCAGGACTGTCTTCATGTGATGAAAAAATATCCTTCACAAAAGACTTTCTCGAAAGGATGGATCTGCTGATCTCCAGCATAAGACAGAAACAGCGGAGGCGAAGACAAATGACGCAGTTTGCCGCAGTTTTTATTGCAGCTATCCTGGTTGTTTTTACATGGCTTACAGTAGATGTACAGGCACGCAGCAGAGTTATTGAATGGATAAAAAGCTATGGCTCAAAGGTGATTAATTACGAATTTACGGGAAACAACGAAGACATTACCATGGATATTCCTGAATTCGAGCTGTCTTGGATCCCTGACGGATACCTCTTGAACTCAGAAACCCACACCTCGGTATTTCATACGTATATCTATGAAAACGATGCTGACGGTTTCGTCTTCGCATATCATAAAACAGACGATTCCGACTCCAGCGGTATTTTCAGCAGCAACAATCTGCTGCACAAACAGCTTACAATAAACAATATGGACGCAGAGCTTGTCTATTGCAGCGACCCAGCTGACAGCAGCGTTCTTACATGGTTTGACGCTGATAATTCAATTGTTTTTGAGATCAACAGCACCCTTCCTCCGGAGACGATTATTAATATTGCAAGGGGCGTAAAGCAGAAATAAGTTAAGCGAATTATAATCATTTGCAAAATAGTGGAGAAGATAAGATAATAAGTTCAGAGGGCAGAAAAACTGCCGCATTTGATAATCGCTACCAAGGAGGAAGACCAATGAAGATCACAGCAGTCGAAGCGCTTTATTCAGCAGGGTTTAACAGCCCTGTTGAATTTTTTTTAATTTTGGTGTTGACAAAATTTCAGACTTGTATTATTGTATTACTGTCTTAATACAAAAGTCGCGACAAACATAAAAAGGCACTCTCAAAAGAGGTATTGGAAAGGAGTAAACATGGGATGGAACTTTAACGACGGCAGTCCCATATATCTTCAGCTCTGCGCGGTCATTAAGGGGAAGATCGCGTCCGGGGAATACGCGCCGGGGAGCAAGCTGCAGCCCGTCAGGGACCTGGCCCTTGAGGCCGGGGTCAACCCTAACACGGTGCAGCGGGCGTACGCGGAGCTGGAGCGGGACGGACTGGTAAACGCCGAACGCACAAGCGGCCGCTTTGTAACGGCCGACGCCGAAAAGATAAAACAGCTGCGCGGGGCTCTGAGCAGCGGGTTTATCGGGGAGATGTTTAAACAGCTGCAGGGCCTCGGCCTTACAAACGAAGAGATAATCGCAGCTGTACAGAATTGGGGGTATTCAGATAAATGACGACATTCAAGTGTGAAGGGCTTACAAAGAATTACGGGTCGCTGCGGGCGCTGGACAGCGTGGATCTGTCCATAGAGCCGGGCCGCATCGTAGGTCTTCTGGGGCCGAACGGATCGGGAAAAACAACTCTTATAAAGATCGCTTCGCGCCTGCTGGTGCCGAGCGCCGGAAAGCTCGAGATCTGCGGCATGGAGCCTTCCGAAAAGACCAAGGCGCTGGTCTCCTACCTCCCGGACAGAGACTATCTGCCGGGCTGGATGAAGGTCTCCGAGCTGGTCGATATGTACGGGGATTTCTTTGCGGACTTCGACCGCGAAAGAGCGCAGAAGATGATGGATTCCCTGAGCCTGGACGGTAAGATGCTGCTCAGGAAGCTCTCCAAGGGCAACAAGGAAAAGGTCCAGCTGATACTGACTATGAGCCGCAGGGCAAAGCTCTACCTGCTGGACGAGCCGATCGCCGGGGTCGATCCGGCCGCCCGCGATTACATACTCGACACCATCCTCTCAAACTATGACGAGGAAGCGGTAGTGCTTATCAGCACGCATCTGATAAGCGATGTCGAAAAGGTTCTGGATGAGGCGATATTCCTTAAACAGGGGAAAGTGGTGCTCCATAAGCCCGTCGACGACGTAAGGCAGGAGACCGGGATGAGCCTTGACGGGTATTTCAGGGAGGTATTCAAATGTTAGGGAAGCTTTTAAAATACGACTTCAGGTCGATCGGCCGGAGCATGTTTCCGGTGTACCTTATAACCATAGCTCTGAGCGTGATCCTTTCGGTAATGGTCAGGATGAGGGTTGACTCGAGCAACATCTTTACCGCGGGGCTTGTCCTCTTTGTGTCGCTGCTGGTCGGATCCACCATCGGCACAGTAATTCTGCTCAACCAGCGCTTCAGCAGGGGGCTGCTCGGAAACGAGGGCTATCTGTACTTTGCCCTTCCGGTGCGCACATCACAGCACATAGCCTCCAAGCTTTTAAACGCGATCATCTGGGGGTTCATGCAGGTTGCCGTGGTCGGCGTCAGCGGAGCGCTTATGCTTATCGTTGCCGGAGAATTAAAACTTGATGAACTTATAGAAGCCGTTACGCGCATCTTTCCGGAAATCGACACGGAGACATGGCTGAAAATGGGCAAGGCGCTGCTTCTGATGCTCCTGGAGATCGTCGCGCTTGTCTGCTTCGTCTATCTCTGCGACAGCATCGGACACCTGTTCAGCCGCCACAGGAGCCTGTGGACCGTTGTTTTCGGCATCGCCATCCTGGTGGTCCGCGGCAAGCTTACGCCGCATTACCTGGACTTCAGTGGCGGCGCCGGCGAGATCCTGTGGTACATCCTTCCGGTGGTCTTCTCCGCGATCTACCTCGGAGTGACCTGGTTCATCCTCGACAGACGGCTGAATCTGGAGTAGGGAATTATAACTTTCATAAAAATTTCTTCTTGCATTCCTCAGAAAAGAGGTCTACAATAACTCCATTATTAGATTGAACAAAGGCGTTCGTTCGCTGGGTTAAAGTCCCCGCGAATGAGCGCCTTTTTTAGTTGTTGCGACAGGCGATAAGCGCTTAAGGCGGGTGACGGGCAAAGAGGCTCAGCGCACCGAGCGTTCGCGAGGGGATGCTGAGGATGGTTGCCCGGCAGGACCCGCAGCAATAAGGAGGGAGAGACAATGGCAAAATACATATTTGTTACAGGCGGCGTGGTATCCGGACTCGGCAAAGGGATCACCGCAGCGTCGCTCGGGAGGCTGCTGAAAGCCCGCG
>JAFYFK010000163.1 GCA_017543805.1 Bacillota bacterium
CTTCGCGGTCCTCTGTTTACTGCGCATCTTCCCGCGACGATGAAGGTAGTCGGCGTGGGCCTTCTTATATCCGTAGGGCTCGGCGTGGGTCTGGCGGTACTTATGGATAAGAGCCCTGTCATGGAAAAGGCGCTGTATCCGGTTATAATCGCGTCCCAGACTATTCCGACCACGGCTATAGCGCCGCTCTTTGTGCTGTGGTTTGGCTACGGTATATGGAGCAAGGTCCTTGTGACCATACTGATGACCTTCTTCCCGCTGGCCATTACGGTCTTTGACGGCTTCCGCTCCGTAAAGACAGAGCAGATAGAGCTGATGAAGACCTTCGGGGCGACTGACCGGCAGATATTTACCAAACTCAAGGTCCCGGCGGTGCTTCCGTTTTTCTTCTCCGCAATCAAAATGGCGGTGCCGCTTTCGATAATCGGCGCGGCTATAGGAGAATGGCTTGGCGCTCAGAGCGGCCTTGGGTATTTTTCCCGGCGCATGCTGACTCAGCTGGACGGAGCGGGAGTGTTTGCGCCCATAGTTCTTCTCTCGGTGATCGCCATCGCCGCGGTCGCTGTAGTTAGTGCAATTGAAAAAAAAGTCGTCACATGGCGACAGGACTGAACATAAAGAAAGGAAAAGGCCGTTGGCCGAAACAGTAAAAAATGAAAAAAGCATTCAGAATCTTATCTCTTATACTCGCTCTCAGCCTCTGCATCGGGCTTCTCAGTGCCTGTGGAGGAAAGAAGCAGAGCAGCTCCGGGCTTCGCAGCGCAGACCTTGTGCTCGACTGGTATCCGAACGCGCTGCATACCTTTATCTATACGGCTATCGCGCGCGGTTATTACGCTGAGGAGGGGATAGACCTTCATATACAGTTCCCGTCTAACACGACGGATGCGCTGTCGCTGGTCTCCGCGGGAAAGGCTGAATTCGGTTTCGGCTATCAGCATGAGACAGTTCAGGCTGTCGCAGACCAGGGTGTAAAGATAAAGTCCGTTGCGGCTATAGTCCAGGGGCCCCTCAGTGTCGTAATGTCGCTTAAGGAAAAGAATATAAATTCGCCTAAAGATCTGGCAGGCAAAACTGTAGGTTATTCAGGGACCGCGCTGCTCGAGGCCATAGTTCAGAACATGGTGGCATCCGAAGGAGTCGATCCGTCCAGCGTTCAGCTGGTCGATGTCGGTTTTGACCTTATGAGTTCCATGACCACCGGAAATGTAGATGCAACCATCGGCTGTCTGGTAAACCACGAGGTCCCCCAGCTCGAGGAGGAGGGTTTTGAGGTCAATTACTGGCTCGAGACCGCCTACGGAGTTCCGGACTTTTACGAGAACGTGTTCATCGTAAGCGACGAGCTCCTCGAAAAAGACCCCGAGCTCATAAAGGGCTTCCTGAGAGCGTCGCTGCGCGGGTTTGAGGATTTTAAGGCAGATCCCTACGGTTGCCTTAACATACTTCTTGAAAACCAGAACGAAGAGAACTTCCCGCTGTCCGAGAGCGTCGAAAAGAAATCCTGCGACATTATACTGACCATGATGGAAAAACCCGATGCCGCGTTCCTGTCCCAGGACGACGCCAACTGGCAGGCAAACATTGACTGGATGCTCGAAAACGGCCTTTGCAAAAACAGGATCAGCCTGGATGACGTCCGCGTTAACCTCGACTGGAGAAAATAGTGCACGGATATGACGATCGAAATCATCTGTGTGGGAAAACTTAAGGAAAGCTACTGGCGGGACGCGGCCGCGGAGTACATCAAGCGGCTCGGGCGTTTCTGCAGGCCGGAAGTGACCGAGCTTGCCGAAAGCCGTCTGCCGGACA
>JAFYFK010000164.1 GCA_017543805.1 Bacillota bacterium
CGGTCAGCTTTGACACGAACGTACCGGGTCTGACCGTTAATTCGCAGACAGTTGAGTACGGAGGTCTCGCAACAGATCCGGGCACTCTGACCGACCCGAATTCGCCTGACGCAACCTTTAACGGCTGGTTCTATATGGATGACGAAGAAAACGAATATCAGTTCGACTTCAGTACTCCTATAAAGCAGGATTATGAGCTGTATGCTGCCTGGTTAGTATAAAATGTCTAAAAAAACTTTACGCAAATTAATAACAGCCCTCCTCGTCGCGGCGGTCATAACCGGCGCGGTGTGGCTGGGGGCGCTGGACCGCATGGACGGCACGGTGTCGGATGCGCTGTATCATCACAACAGCGCCATAGACGGGCAGGTCGTCGTGGTCGGCATGGACCAGAGGGCGGTCGACGCGCTCGGTCCGATGCCCTGGCCGCGCTACGTGATGGCCGACGCCATCATGTACCTCAATTCCGACCCGGACAATAAGCCGGCTGCCATCGCGCTGGACGTTCTGTACGTCGGGGCCAGCTCGGATCCCGACGCGGACGCTGCGCTGGTCGAAGCGGCTGAACTTGGCGGAAACGTCGTCGCGGCTTCCGCAGGCACCTTCGGCAGCCAGCTTCAGGTAGACGGCGACAGCTTCTATATGGACGACCGCTCCGTGCTTGCATGGGACAGCCCGTTCGACGAGCTGCTTGCGGTCTCTGAGACCGGACATATCAACGCGATGCCTGACACTGACGGAATCATCCGCCACGCCATGTATACCGTGGATGTGCCGGATATCGGTCCGGTCAAGCCCTTCGCGAGGGTCATTTATGAAAAATACTGCAGATTCCACGGGCTGGAGATATGCAGAGAGCCTGTCACGACGGACGGATTCTTCTATCTGCCGTACACGGCAGTGCCTGGCAGCTATTATGACGGGATCTCTATCATCGACCTGATCAACGGAGATATCGAACCGGATTACTTTGCCGGAAAGATCGTCCTGATCGGCCCGTACACCATGGGCATGCAGGACGAATACCGCACTTCGATCGACCACGCGTCCACGATGTACGGCATCGAGATACAGGCAAACCAGATCGACGCGTACAGGAAGGGCTTCCTGCCGCAGGACGTCACCCTGTATCCGCAGCTGGCGCTGCTGTTCCTGATGTGCGTCGCGGCAATGTTCTTCTTCCTGGATTCCCCGGTAACAAGAGCGCTGATCGGCTGGATAGCGGCATGCGGGATCTGGCTCGGCATATGCTACGGCAGCTATAAGGCGGGCTATGTGCTCCACGCGCTGTGGATACCGCTCGCGGTCACTGTGCTGTTCATAGCCTGCGTGGCGCTGAACTACATACGCGCCGCGCGCGAGAAGCGCAAGGTCACGTCCACATTCGGGCGCTATGTAGACCCGGCCATCATGAACGAGCTGCTTGCCGAAGGCAGCGCCGCTGAAACGCTCGGCGGGCGCAACTTCGACATCGCCGTACTCTTTGTGGATATCCGCGGATTCACCACCATGAGCGAATCTCTGCCGCCGGCTACGGTCGTAGAGATAATCAATAAATACCTGACCCTCACGACGGAATGCATCATGCGCCATCACGGCACGCTGGACAAGTTTGTAGGCGACTGCACGATGGCGTTCTGGAACGCTCCCGTGGCGCAGGAAGACTGCGTGTATCTGGCATGCCAGGCCGCCATGGACATGGTGGTCGGCGCCAAACCGCTTGCCGAGGACCTTCAGGAACGCTTCGGGCGCTCGGTATCCTTCGGCGTAGGCGTGCACTACGGACCCGCGGTCGTCGGAAACATCGGCGCTCCGCAGAGAATGGACTTTACCGCCATCGGCGATACTGTAAATACCGCCAGCCGGCTCGAAAGCAACGCACCGGCAGGCACTATCTATATTTCCCGCATCGTTGCGGATATGCTGGGTGACAGAGCAAAGACCACGTCGCTCGGCGCGACCATAAAGCTTAAGGGTAAGGCTGAAGGTTTTGAAGTTCTTACCCTGGACAGTCTTGAATAGGAGGCTATCATGAAAAAGTTATTAATCCTGGCGCTGACGCTTGCTCTGATGCTCAGCCTCGCCGCTCCGGCATTTGCCGCGAACACGCCGATATCCGTAAGGCCGTCGGGCGTATGCGTGGACGGAGGCCAGCTGGTCATTACGGACGGCTTCAACAAGCAGATCCTTAAGGGCGACGGAAAGAACTGGACCGTCATTGCCGGGAAAGTCGCTCCTGCGGGAGCCAGCGGCGAACCTGTCGGGATCTATCTTGACGGCAAGGCTGACGAGGCGTACTTCATGTCCCCGAGAGCTATCATCAAGTATATGGACGGTTATGCTGTTTCCGATTCGGATGCTAATGTTGTCCGTTACGTTGTAAACGGGATCGTCAGGACGCTGATAGTCGAATCCTCCGGGCTTAATTACCCGACCGGTCTCGCGACCGACGGTGAAAATCTCTATGTTTCAGATACAGGCAACGGCCGCGTTGTGGCAATGGATAAGAACGGCAACGTCAAGGTGATCATAACCGCACTGAATGGGCCGACAGGGCTTTCCTGGTCAAACGGCACGCTGTACATAGCTGAGACCGGCAAGAACCGCATCGTAAGCTATAAGGACGGCGAACTGAATCTGGTCGCGGGCAAAGCTATCGCCGACGGCGAAGAATACGCGGGCGGCTATGTAAACGGCGTCGTCAGCAGAGCGGAGTTCGACCATCCTATGGACGTCTATATGGCGCCCGACGGAGTGCTCTACATTGCGGATACCGGCAACCTCGCCATCCGTGCCATAAAGGACGGCAGAGCGATCACCTTGACCGACGCAAAGGATATTGGCTACCAGGCAACTGATCCCCGCGGCATAGTCGGCAGCGGCAGCACGATCTACGTTGCGGACTATTTCTATCCGTATGTAGTAAATGTAGGCATGGCGTCCAAGAGCTTCTCCGATGTCGCTCCCGGCGCCTGGTACGCTGCTTCGGTCGCAAAGGCTTCCACCTATGGCATAATCAACGGCTTCACCGACGGAACATTCCGCGCGGAGCAGCCTGTCACCAGGGCTCAGTTCGTGACTATGCTCAAGAATACAGCGCTCTTCATCGACGGCACCCAGGTGATCGGAGGCACTCCGGACTACACCGACGTAAAGGGTGACGAATGGTTCGCCAATAATCTTGGCTGGGCTCAGGAAGCCGGATATCTCAAGAATCTGCCCGACTTTGGAAAGAAGGAGTTCTGCCAGTCGTTCGTCCTGACCCGCGATGAGCTTGCGCTGCTCGCTTACAACTTCGCCATGGAAAACGAACTGAATGTAAAGACCGTTTCCGACGCGAAGCTCTCTGACTTCTCCGACAGCGCTTCCGTTGAGTTTACAGAGTCCATGCAGTGGGCTATTACCCACGGCGTAGTTTCCGGTTTCACGGACAAGACCCTCCGTCCCAACGGACAGGGCAGCTCCGTCAACCGCGCACAGGCGGCGGCAATACTCAGCAGGCTTATCGAGAACGCGGGATATTGATCCCTGAAAACCTGACAGATAATAAAAGAGACGGCCGAAAGGCCGTCTCGCTTGTTTTTTTGAGGGAAAGACTATTCTTTCTTTACGCAGCCGGCGGACTGGTCGCAGGCTTTGCAGTCATGGTCGACCGGATGCAGGGCAACGTATTTTTTGATGGCGTCGAAAGTGGTCTGGCTGATGCAGTGCTCGACCTCGCAGGCGTCATCGCAGGCGGTCTGCTCATCGACGCCAAGGCTCATCAGCATGGCGGTCAGGGTCTGGTGGCGCTCGTAAATGCGCTGCGCTATTTCAAGGCCGGACTCATTAAGAAGGATAAATCCGTCCTCGTTCATGCTGATATAACCGTTTTCCCTGAGCCTTTTTACCGCATAGGAAACACTCGGCTTGGTAACGCCGAGAGCGTCAGCTATGTCGACCGAGCGTACATAGCCCTTTTTATTCCGGAGCATGAGCATCATCTCCAGATAGTCTTCTGATGATTTACAAATATTCATACATTGATGTTAGCACACTCTAACTTTAAATGCAAATACTAAATAAAATCGGCTTGACTTTAATGTGCTAATGCTTTAAACTACTAAAGTATAATTCGGAAAGCAACGGAGGCATTTATGCTTAAGACCATAGAACTCAGCGGGGAGGAGCTGGCGGCGCTGAGCCTGCGCTCCATATACAGCCGGAAGGGATATGAGCCCTATCGGATGAGCAAATTCGAGGAATACGACCTCTACAGCAGAAACAAGGATTTTCTGCTGTCTAACCGCATAATAACTTTTACCGATACAAACGGAAAGCTGATGGCCTTAAAACCGGACGTAACGCTCTCTATTATTAAAAATACCCGCGACGCGCAGAACGGGCTGCTGAAGCTTTATTACGACGAGCGCGTTTACCGCGTCGGGGCTGATTCAAGCGGATTCAGGGAGATCCGCCAGACCGGTCGGGAATGCATGGGCAGCGTGGACGGCGAGGCTCTTGCGGAAGTTCTGGAACTTGCGGCCGAAAGCTTACTGCTCACCGGGCGGGACGCCGTTCTCAACGTCTCGCATCTGTCGGTCCTTGAAGGGCTGTTCGACCGGGCAGGACTGTCCGCGGAGGAAC
>JAFYFK010000165.1 GCA_017543805.1 Bacillota bacterium
GAGGAACTGAACGACGAACATCTGGAACAGGTCTCCGGAGGGAATGTTTTTACGGATCCGCCGAAGTTTGTGCCGGAAGCGCGGCCGAAGAAGCCGCAGGGTTAGGTGTCAAGAAATGCATGTTTTACAGCCCGATTATCCGTTTTAAACCTGTGATACAGTACAAACACAAATTGGAAAATTTTTTCAGGAGGTTGCTGGAATGGATGAGAACAAGGAAAAAGAGGAACTGAACGACGAACATCTGGAACAGGTCAATGGCGGGGAGTGGGGTTGGATTCCCTTGCTTCGCTGCTCAAATTGCAGCTATGTTGGTGACAGGTATCCTGCCGGATCTGAATGCCCGAGCTGTCATAATGGATATCTCCGTTGATTGTCATGTTGAGACAGGGGACGGTTCTCCGTTTTAAGCCCGTGGTATATCATTTTGTTTATTGAAGAGGCAAAGGTGCTTAGGATGGACCACAGTTGATTCCAAAACAAAAGAAATGCAATAGTCTATCTTTTAGTCTATCTTTTTGAGCGAAAACATGTAAAATCGCTTTTTTACAAAGAATCGCGACCAAGCAAAAAGCCCGTATTTTAAACGGGCTTTTATGTTGTTGCGGTGAAGGGAAACCCTGCGCCAGGCTCACCGCCTCGGAATCGCCTGCGATTCCGGGCGCTTCGCCGTGCTCGGGACTCCGCGGTCCGGCTGCTTCGCACCCGGCCGCTCCGACGAACCCTTCGGGTTCGCTTCCAACATTTCATGCTCCAATAAAAACAGGACTCCGCCTCTTCGGTCGGAGTCCTGTTTCTATTGGAGCAAGTGAAGGGAATCGAACCCTCGTTCTCAGCTTGGGAAGCTGATGTTCTACCATTGAACCACACCTGCGGAACAGTAGTAGATTACCACATTGGCGGCGGATTTGCAAGGAAGATTAGAATCTCCGGCGTTTACCACGCGATATTCTCTTCCAATATCTTTACGAATTCCTCAAGTCCGGCGCGGTCATCCTCGCTGAAGCGTCCGAGCGACGGGCTGTCGATGTCGAGCACGGCTCGGACCTCGCCTTCAGAATGGATCGGAATTACGATCTCGGAACTGGACGCGCTGTCGCAGGCGATATGCCCCGGAAAGCGGTGAACGTCCGGAACGAGCTGGGTCTTATCCTGTTCCCAGGCGGTCCCGCAGACGCCCCTGCCTTTTTCTATATGGATGCACGCGACCTTCCCCTGGAACGGCCCGAGTACCAGCCTGCCGCCGGAAACGCAGTAAAAGCCTGCCCAGTTGATGTCCTTCAGAGTCTCCCACAGCAGGGCTGAAGCGTTTGCCATAAGCGGTACCCAGTGTTTTTCAGCCTCTGCGAGCCCTTTAAGCTGCAGATTTACGATCCCGTAATCTGTTTTATCCATAGTCATTTCCTCTACAAAAGCAGTTTGCTGTTCACCAAAGATTATACCTCCGCCGGACAGTTTAGTATATTAAAAAATCCGGCTGCCCTTGCCTGTACACAAAGCCGCGCGGGTGGTATATACTGTAAACACAGCCTTCAACGGCACACGGTATATCTGAAGTTTTATAACAGTAAGGAGTCAGTCATGTTCGTATTCTGGGGAGACGGATCTGCCGAGGCGATGGCTCTCGTCGACAGCATCCGCGTAAGAAGCACCGAAAATTTCAACTGGACTTTTATCTTTATCCTTGCAGTCGTATTCTACGTTTACTGGTCGGAAGCCCATAAGAAAAACTACGACGTAATCTGCGCCGGGTTTGCGCTTTACGGCGTCCACTGGCTTTACGAGATAGCGAACGCGGTGATCGCCCATGTTTTCGGTTATCCGCTGTGGTCGGTATCCAACGAGTCGACCACTTTTATACTTCTGATAGGAGTATGCTGGGAACTCTCGATGATGTTCTCTCTCGCGGGAATTATTTCGTTCAAAATGCTTCCGCAGGACAGGACAAAACGCTATTTCGCGAAGAACGGAAAGCGCGGCGTCAGCTGCAAGCTGGTAGGAGCGCTGGAGATGGCGCTGCTGTTCGCCCTCTTTGAATCCTTCCTCGCCGGTACCAGCAACCATTCATTTATCTGGGTCTACAAGTGGTGGGGCGTCCTGCCGGTGTTCGTCACGACTTACATCCCGTTCTTCCTTGCAAGCAACTATGTGCCGGACATGGAACCGAAGAAAAGGCGCAGTTTCCTGATTGCCGAATGGGGGCTTGTTGCGCTGCTTCTCATAATTCTGATCCCGGCAGGAATTATCTGACAACAGGACAAGAGGAACGATAATGGTCAGGAAATATGATCAGAAAGACCTGGCGGACCTGATCCGCATCTGGAACGAAGTTGTCGAAGAAGGAGTCGCCTTTCCTCAAGAGGACTTTCTTGACATGGAAAGCGGGGCGGCTTTCTTCGCGTCCCAGAGTTATACGGGAGTCGCGGAGGAGGATGGCCGGATCCTGGGGCTTTATATACTTCACCCCAATAATATCGGAAGATGCGGCCATATCTGCAACGCCAGCTACGCAGTTTCGTCCGTGGCGCGGGGAAGACACATCGGGGAACAGCTGGTGATCGACAGCCTCAGAATTGGGAAGGAACTGGGATTTAAGGTCCTTCAGTTCAACGCGGTCGTTGAGAGCAACGTCCATGCGAGGCATCTGTATGAGCGGCTCGGGTTTAAGCAGCTCGGAACAATACCGCAGGGTTTCCGCATGAAGGACGGACACTACGAGAACATCTGCCCGTACTACATCGAACTCTGATCGGCAAAAGTGGATATTTTTCGCTTGTATTTATCCGTATTTGGATATATAATATCCTCAAATGGATAAACGGGAGGCCGAATTATGCTGACAAGAGAAGAAATGCAGAACCGGAAAAAATATCTGCAGCTGACGTACGAAGATATAGCGCGTCTTTCCGGGGTGCCGCTCGGAACTGTCACTAAGTTTCTGATGGGGTATACTGATTCCCCGCGCTATTCGACGCTCGAAAAACTCGACAAGGTCCTTTCCGCGCCGGGCAGATACGACCGTCCGCAGGGCGGGGACGACAGGTTCA
>JAFYFK010000166.1 GCA_017543805.1 Bacillota bacterium
GAGGAGAAGTCTGCTTACGTTGTTGATATAATGGGCCATAATGATGCTGTGTTCTATTATGTCTGAATGTTCTTAATATGTAAATAAGATGCTCCAGACAATGAAAGCGATACGACTGCAAATCCTTCGCGTTCGAACATGGCGCCGCTCTGGGGCTTCGGAACATACTTCAGGACCATACCGACAGCAAGGGCTATGGCCGCGGCCGCGGTAAAACCGAGCGCTTCGCGCTCCCCGTAGATGAGGGAGACGAACGCCGGTATCAGAAGGGCTATGGCTTCGACAGTCAGAGTCTGTCCGGTAATTGTCAAAACTAACTTGCGATTCATAACAGAAATTATACCACAATCTCAGGATATGGTATAATTTAATAGTTAAACACCGAAGGGGGTATTTCTTAATGAAAAAAATTACAGCGATCTTTCTTACATTTGCCATGATATTTGCTCTCGCTGCCTGCGGGACAACGCCCGAAGCGGAGACACCGGAGGTAAAGACTCCGGAGCAGGATCCCGGACAGACCGCCGCAGCGGCGGCGCCCGAGGATGACGGCTGGGCAAAGGGGAATCCTGCGCCTGTCCCGGACGAATCTTTCGTGGTGAGGAAAAACAATATTAAATATCTTACATACAGCGTAACAAGCTATGAGGGAGAGGAAAATTCCTCGTACATGCAGTTTTACGGTATGAAGGACAAGGCCATAGAGGACGCCATCAATACCCAGATCCGCCACTGCTTCGAGGAACTTATGGATGACTCCTATGTATCTCCCTATCCTGGTCTCGCGGAAGAGGTCAGCAGCCGCGGTCTCAAATCGTCGGATGATGTTTACATCGGGATGATCATACACGCCAATTTTTCCGATGTGCTCTCTGTTTCCCTGTACCGAAACCAGTATTTCAACGCCGAGGACGATTATCTCGGAAATTCTGACGTCCGTACATTTAATTACGATCTGAATACAGGAAAGCAGATAAAGCTCGCCGATCTCCTTTATGACGGGGCGGATCCGGAATTCTTCAACAACTATGTTAAGGATTATGTCGCGAAGGTAGTGGCTGCCGGGGACCCGGACGAGGCCATGTACAGCTACGGAATGTCCGGCCTTATGAATTCTGAGTTCACAGGATTAAAGGAGGACCAGAAGTTCTATATTTCGGAATTCACCGGCGATCCGGTGCTCGTTTTCGATTACGACACGCCGGAATTCGATACAGTCTTCACGGACAATGAGATCACGGTCGATCTTCGCGGATATTCCGCCATAAGGAACCGTTTTGTCTCCTCCGCGGATCTCTTTGAGGATAACACCGTAAGGTACATGATCCTCGGCAACGATTTCGATCCGGAACAGTACACGGACAACAGCAATTACTGGGATTACTATTTCGACGACGCGAACATCACCTGCTCGGTGGAGTACGGCTATTACGGGGATATCCCGGAGGACATCAGGAGCTATACAGTATTTGACGATGAATATGTAGAGACGACGCTGAACGAATTCCGCGACATTTACGATATGTATCTGCCCGCGTATCCCGAGGGACTTCACGGAAGCGCCTGGATGTACGCGTATCCGTCCAGGTTCGGGGAATTCACCAATATCACACGCCAGGTAGGGCGCTCGATCTGGACCGACGACACTTACATGACCGTATATGAAAACAGCGAAACGACAGACCTCTGCTTCCGCGGGGATTCCACGGAAAGCCTTACGATCGAGGATATATTTAAACCCGGAGTCGACAGAAAAGCCCTTATGAAGAAGGCCTTCGCCGCGAACAACAGGGTGTATTCCTCTGAAGAGGTCAAAAATGCCGACCCTGAGCAGCTCGATGCGTTCTTTGACGCAGTAATCGATAATGTCAACGGTGTATACATAAATCCTGATTATGTAAGTTTGAGCTACAGCGGTTCGCTTAACGGAATCGCGTCCTCGTTCTTCCCGGATTCCGAGAACATCTGGGTATTTACCTCGCTCTGCGGGTTTATGAACTTCGACGATCTGGGTTGCGAAAATCTTACTATTTTCGATTAGTTAAATGTGGTAAAATAATTTTAGTAAAGATTTAGTCATAATTAAAAAACGGAGGTTTTTATGGCACAGTATATTTTATATGAGAAGAAGGAAAACATCGGCATCCTGACCATCAACCGTCCTGAGGCGCTCAACGCTCTCAATCTGGACGTTCTGAAGGAGATCGACGCCTGCGTCACGGAGCTCGAAAAGGACAAGGACCTTCGCGCCCTGATCCTTACCGGAACAGGCAGATCCTTCGTCGCCGGCGCTGATATCGCGTACATGAGCAAGTTCGATGTCGAATCCGGACGCGAGTGGGGCAGATTTGCCAGCAAGCTCTTCAGACGCATGGAGCAGCTCGAGTTCCCGACCATCGCCGCGGTAAACGGCTTTGCTCTCGGCGGCGGCTGCGAGATCGCCATGACATGCGACGTCATAATCGCTTCCGAAAAGGCCAAGTTCGGTCAGCCGGAAGTTACTCTCGGCGTCATCCCCGGATTCTCCGGAACCCAGAGGCTCCCCAGAAGAGTTCCCCTCGGCTGGGCTAAGGAACTCATCTACGGCGGCGGCATGATCACTGCGGAACAGGCAAGAGAGATCGGCCTCGTAAACCACGTCTATGCTCCGGAAGAGCTGATGGACAAGGCTATGGAGCTTGCAAAGAGCTTCGCCAAGAACGGCCCGATCGCAGTAAAATACGCAAAGGCTGCTATCAACCGCGGAATGCAGACAGATATCGACAGCGGCATCGCTATCGAGAACGAACTCTGGTCTCTCTGCTTCACTACCGAGGACCAGAAGGAAGGAATGGCTGCTTTCCTCGAGAAGCGCCCGGCTGATTTCAAGAATAAGTAAGACGGTGATATCATGAATAAGCGCGTTGTGACTATCGCAAGGGAATTCGGAAGCGGCGGCCGCGAGATCGGCCTTAAGCTCGCCGAGGCTCTCAATGTTCCGTTCTACGACAAGAACCTCCTCAAGGAGGTCGCCGAATCGGGCGGGATGCACGAAGATTTTATTGCCGAAAACGAAGAGCGCAGTCCGATGATCGCTGCACCGCTCTTCGGCAGGAATATGCTTGCAACGTACTACCAGCCGTCATTTTCCGATACGATTTTCATAGAGCAGGCCAAGCTGATAAAGAGCATAGCCGAAAGAGGCCCATGCGTTATTGTCGGTCGCTGCGCGGACTACGTGCTCAGAGACGACCCCGACGTCGTAAAGGTGTTCATTTCAGCCAGCATGGAATTCAAGATCTCCAGAAAGCAGAGCATAGCCCCCGAAAAAGCGGACTACAGCGACGCGGAGATGGAAAAGTACATTAAGGACGTCTCCAAGCAGCGCATACGCTACTATGAACACTACACCGGTATGAAGAAGGGCATGGCCTCCAACTTCGATCTCTGCATACGCACTGACAAAGTCGGTACTGACGGCGCTGTAAAGCTTATCCTGGATTACCTTGAGAATCTGAAATAGTTAAAAAAGACGGCGGGTGATGCCCGCCGTTTTTTTTGTGGTGGAGCATAGGGGAACGCTGCGCTCGGCTCACCGTCTGGGAATCGCAAGCGATTCCTGACGCTTCGCCGTGCTCGCGACTTCGCGGTCCGGCTGCTGCGCAGCCGGCCGCTTCGACGAACCCCTTCCAGGGGTTCGCCCGGTCATATCCCACCAATACAAAAGGCAGCCAACCGGCTGCCTTTTGCATTGGTGGAGCATAGGGGGATCGAACCCCTGGCCTCAAGATTGCGAACCTTGCGCTCTCCCAGCTGAGCTAATGCCCCATGCACTGCACCCGATTATAATACATCAAAATTTATGCGTTAGCAAGCGCAAAATCTTTATGAATAAGATTAAAACTGTTATAATAGCAGGCGACAGGAGGAACGCATGGCAACCGCGTATTATTTTACGGCATTTTTGCTGTCGCTGTTTATAGCAGCAGTTTACATGTTTATATGGCACAAGCATTTCGACGCGCATGTGACGCTGGTCTTTACGCTCATTCCGGTCGTCAACCTGGGATATGCGTTTATAGCGTCTTCGACCACGCTCGGCGAAGCCATTATGGGCATGAAGATCTCTTATATAGGCGGGAGTTTTCTGCAGCTGTTCCTCACATGGGCTGTATTCAGCCTCTGCGACATACGCCTCAGCAGATGGATCCGCATGGCGATGCTGCTGCTGAGCTCGGGCGTTTATCTCTCGGTGCTTTCCGTAGGGAGGACGCCGTTGTTTTACAGCGCTGTGAGCGGCGAGATCGTCAACGGCGCCATGGTCCTCAGAAAAGAGTACGGTCCCATGCATACCGTTTTTCAGGCGATGCTGGTCATATACTTCCTGATGAGCCTCGGAGCGATCCTTTACAGCTATCTGCGCAAAAATCAGGTATCAAGGAAACTTCTGCTTCTGCTTTTCCTTCCGGAGACCTTTGTCCTGCTGAGTTATTTCGGCGGAAGGCTGATCTTTCACGACATCGAACTTATACCCGCGGCCTATGACATTTCGATCTGCATATATCTGATAATCTCCTACAGGATAAGCCTCTACGACATAACCGACATGGCTATAGATTCCATGGTCGAAAAAGGCGATACAGGCTTTATTTCTGTCGACTTCAAATACAATTACCTCGGGAGCAACGTCACCGCGAGGGAGTTCTTCCCGGCTCTCAACGAGCTTACCGTCGACAGGCCTCTTGACCGCAGCGAATGGATGCGCGGCAATATGATCCCGTGGCTGGACGACTTTAAGGCTGACGAGAAGAAGAACGAGGCTTACTGCGGAATTGACGGAAAGATATATCTGGCGGAGCTGAGGTATCTTTTTGACGGGCGCAGAAAGCGCGGATACCAGCTTTTTGTCAGCGACGATACCCGGAATCAGGAATATATACGGCTTATAAACGGCTATAATACCAAGCTGCAGGAAGAGGTCGCGGAAAAGACCGCTCATATCGTCGAGATGCACGACAAGCTCGTAATGAGCATGGCGGCCATGGTAGAAAGCCGCGACAATTCGACAGGCGGTCACATCAAACGCACCAGCGACGGAGTCAAGATACTTATCGGGGAGTTGAAGAAAGAGGGAACTTTCGACCTGTCCGACGAGTTCTGCAGGGACATTATAAAGGCCGCGCCTATGCATGACCTCGGAAAGATCGCCGTTGACGACGTGATCCTGAGAAAGCCCGGCCGTTATACTCCGGAAGAGTATGAAAAAATGAAGATCCACGCCGCCGAAGGGGCGCGCATAGTACATACGATCCTTGAGGGGACCGAGGACGAGACCTTCCACCATATCGCGGAGAACGTGGCTCACTACCACCATGAACGCTGGGACGGTTCAGGCTATCCCGAAGGACTGCGCGGAGAGGAGATACCTCTCGAGGCCCGCATTATGGCCATCGCAGATGTCTACGACGCCCTCGTCAGCAGGCGCGTATATAAAGAGAGCATGTCATTCAGACAGGCCGATGCCATAATAATGGAAGGTATGGGAAAACAGTTTGACGAAGCCCTAAAGCCCTGTTACATTGCGGCCAGGCCAAAGCTCGAGGCTTATTATTCCGGCCTTGAAACTTTCTGAGACGCTTTGCCGAGCAGCGCTCCGGCCTGCTCCGGGAAGAAGATCACGAAGAGAACAAGCAGATTAAAGGCTATGCACAGGGGCACGCCTATCGTAAACTTTTTGTGCAGAGTCTTGTGATGAAATATCTTCATCCCTGCAAACGCGCCGATCCCGCCCATAAGAAAAGCAAGAAGGATAAGAGTCCTCTCCGGTATGCGCCACGCTCCGGCGACGGACTTTTTCTTATCTATTCCGTAAATTACGCAGACCGCGACGTTCCACAGCAGGTAAGCGATCGTAAAATATCTGATAAATTCTGTGCTGCCGGTCATGTTCGTCACCCGAAAACAACGTCTGCGAGAAGTCCCAGCAAAACGCCCGAAACGTAGAGTATTCCGAGAGTTTTAAAGTCGTCCTTATAATCCTTGTTCATGCGGAACAGGACCAGCAGGCCGACCCCGGAACCCGTAAGAAGCCCCGCAAGCATCGCGCCGACGGACATTCCGCCCTGAAGGTACAGATTAGTGATTATGACGCTCGCCGCGCAGTTTGGAATAAGGCCGATCAGCCCGGCAAGCAGTTCTCCCGCGACGGGGACGTTAAGAATAAAGCCCTGGAGGGTATCCTCTCCGACTGTTTCGACCGCGAGCGAGACCAGGAAGGTAGTAAAGAGCAGGAACAGGAATATCTTTACGGAA
>JAFYFK010000167.1 GCA_017543805.1 Bacillota bacterium
AGCGACCGAAAACAACGCTACGATCTTTACTTCGCTGGATACCGTCCGCGTCCTGCTGGACGTCCTTGAAGAGACCACTCTTACGATTTCGACTATAGACGCATAATGAAACAGGGTTTATTTACAATTAAAGAAAACAGCAGGCTTGCCGAAGGCGTCTGGAAGATGGTGCTTACAGGCGAGCCGGGAGAGATAAAGCCGGGGCAGTTTATAGACATACGGCTGCCGGAAAAGTTTCTGAGACGGCCGATCTCTGTGTATGACGCAGGCCCGGATTTCGTGACGGTGATCTACAAGGTCCTCGGCCACGGAACAGAGCAGATGACCGGGCTTCCGGCCGGCACAGTTCTTGATGTGCTGACAGAACTCGGAAACGGCTACGATCTGAGCAAAGCCGGCGATGCTCCGCTCCTGATAGGCGGCGGGATAGGCGTTCCGCCGATGTATATGGCGGCGAAGAAGCTGCTTGCCGCAGGTCTGCGGCCAACAGTCCTGCTGGGCTTTAATTCCTCCGCGGACGCGTTCTGCATCGGAGAATTTGAATCGCTTGGCTGCGACGTGCGCGTAGCCACGGCAGACGGAAGCATCGGGACAAAAGGCTTTGTCACGGACATTATCCCCGAAAACTACAGTTACTTTTACTGCTGCGGAAGGACGGCCATGCTTAAAAGCGTCTATGCGGCTGTCAAAGGCAGCGGCGAATTCAGCATGGAAGAACGCATGGGCTGCGGCTTTGGTGCCTGCATGGGCTGCACCGTAAAGACCGCGGACGGATACAAGCGCGTCTGCAAGGACGGCCCTGTATTTGTGAAGGAGGAGATCGTATGGGCAGATTAAGCGTTTCGCTCTGCGGAACAGAGCTGGACAACCCCGTCATCCCCGCCTCCGGGACCTTCGGCTACGGCCGGGAATTCGCGGAAGTTTACGACCTCAACATCCTCGGCAGTTTTTCCTTTAAAGGAACGACCAAAGAAGCGCGCTTCGGAAATCCCACGCCGCGCATCGCGGAATGCAGCGGCGGCATGCTCAATTCCGTCGGGCTGCAGAACCCCGGAGTCGACGCGGTCATCGCCGAAGAGCTGCCGAACATCGCGAAGATCTTCAAAAAACCGGTCATGGCGAATGTCAGCGGGTTTTCGGTCGAAGATTATGTTTACGCCTGCGAGAGGCTCGATAAACAGCCTCAGATCGGCTGGCTGGAAGTCAACATAAGCTGCCCCAACGTGCACGGCGGCGGCATGAGCTTCGGAACGGACTGCGGCGCGGCAGCCGAGGTGACACGCGCTGTTAAGAAAGTCACGACAAAACCTGTTATAATAAAACTGACCCCGAACGTCACCGACATCGCAAGCATCGCAAAGGCCTGCGAAGACGCCGGCGCGGACGGCATAAGCCTTATCAACACGCTGCTCGCGATGAGGATAAACCTGAATACCCGCAAGCCCCTGCTTGCAAATACCACCGGCGGCCTGTCCGGTCCCGCGGTATTTCCGGTTGCGGTGCGAATGGTATATCAGGCCGCTAAGGCGGTCTCGATCCCTGTCGTAGGCATGGGCGGTGTTTCGAGCGCGGAGGACGTGCTGGAAATGATGATGGCCGGCGCGACCGCGGTCGAAGTCGGCGCGGCAAACCTCGTCGATCCGCTCGCCTGCAAAAAGATCATCGAAGATCTCCCTGCCGCGATGGATAAGTACGGAATAGATAAAATTACAGATATTATAGGAGCTGCACATGGGTAAGGACGTAATAGTCGCGCTGGACTTTGAAAACAAGGAAAAGGCGCTGGCATTTCTGGACAGGTTCACCGGCAGAAAGCCGTTCGTAAAGATAGGCATGGAGCTGTTCTATGCCGAAGGGCCGGAAATCGTAAAGGAGATAAAGGCCCGCGGTCACAAGATCTTCCTGGATCTTAAGCTGCACGATATTCCGAACACGGTAAAGAGCGCGCTGGCAGTGCTTTCCGGGCTGGACGTGGATATCTGCAACGTCCACGCCGGCGGCACCTGCGCAATGATGAGAGCCGGTCTCGAGGGCCTTACAAGGCCCGACGGAACAAGGCCCCTGCTGATCGCCGTCACGCAGCTGACCTCTACCGACCAGGAATCCATGGAGAACGACCTCTGGATACACAAACCCATGGAAAAGGTCGTAATGCACTACGCAAAGAACGCAAAAGACAGCGGTCTTGACGGCGTCGTCTGTTCGCCAAAAGAAGCGGCGGCCGTGCACGAGGTCTGCGGAAAGGATTTTCTGACCATTACGCCGGGCATACGCTTCGCGGACAGCGCTGTCGGAGACCAGAAGCGCGTCATGACCCCCGCGGACGCAAAAGCGATCGGCTCCGATTACATAGTCGTCGGCCGTCCCATAACCCGCGCAGAAGACCCCGTCGCCGCGTACGAACGCTGCGTCAGGGAATTTGTTGATTGAAAGGAGTAATTATGGATCTTTCAAGACAGATAGCAAAAGACCTGCTGAGCATCAAGGCGGTCTTCTTCCGCCCCGAAGAGCCCTTTACCTGGGCAAGCGGCATCAAGAGCCCCGTCTACTGCGACAACCGCCTGACGCTTACCGCGCCGGAAGTCCGCAATGACGTGGAAAACGGCCTGATGCAGATAGTCAGGGAAAACTATCCGGACGCCGAAGTGCTTATGGGCACATCCACCGCGGGCATTGCCCACGCGGCCATCGTCGGACATATGATGGGACTTCCCATGGGCTACGTGCGTTCCGGCGCAAAGGATCACGGCAGGCAGAACCAGATCGAGGGAAGACTCGAGCCCGGCCAGAAGGTCGTCGTGATCGAAGACCTGATCTCCACCGGCGGCAGCGTTATCGAAGTCGTCGAAGTGCTCAGGGAAGCGGGAGCCGAAGTTCTCGGCGTCGCGTCGATCTTTACATACGGAATGAAGAAAGGCCTGGACCGCCTTGCGGCCGCGGAGGTCAAAAACGTTTCCCTCTGCAATTTCGACGTTATAGCCGAAGTCGCGGCCGAGGAAGGCTACATCCCCGAAGAAGCCATCGCCCGCCTTATACAGTTCCGCAACAACCCCTCTGACGAAAGCTGGATCAAGAAATGAGAAGTGTAATCGATACCGTAGAACTTAGCGTAGAAGAGCTGGAAGAGCTCATATCGACCGCGCAGGACATAATCGCCCACCCGAGCAAATACGCGCATGTATGCGACGGCAAAAAGCTGGCGACGCTCTTTTTTGAGCCCTCCACCCGCACCCGCATGAGCTTTGAAGCAGCAATGTACGAGCTCGGAGGAAACGTGCTCTCCATGCCGGACGCGGCAAGCTCGTCCGTCGCAAAAGGCGAATCCGTGTCCGACACCGCAAAGGTGATGAGCTGCTACGCGGACATCATCGCCATCCGCCACCCGAAGGAAGGCGCGGCTCTGGTCGCCGCAAAGAAGGCTTCCATACCCGTCATCAACGCCGGCGACGGAGGCCACTGCCATCCGACCCAGACCCTGGCCGACCTTCTGACCATCTACCGCGAAAAAGGCCACTTCGACAATCTTACTGTCGGCATGTGCGGTGACCTTATCAACGGCCGCACCGTGCATTCGCTGATCGCGGCGCTGTCCAGATATCCGGGAGTGAAATTCGTTCTGATCTCCCCGGAGGAGCTGCGCCTGCCGCGCAACATAATCCGCCGCTACATCGACGCCAACGGCATCCCGTATAAGGAGGTCGATTCGCTGGACGAAGTGCTGCCTGAGCTCGACGCGCTCTACATGACCCGCATCCAGAAGGAGCGCTTTGACGATATGGTCTCCTACGACCGCCTCAAGGGACGCTACATCCTCAGCGAGGAAAAGATGCAGCTGGCCAAGGCTGACTGCATCGTGATGCATCCCCTGCCCCGCGTGGACGAGATCGCCGTAGAAGTCGACGAGGATCCGCGCGCCTGCTACTTTAAACAGGTCCAGAACGGCAAGTACATGCGCATGGCGCTCATATTAAAGCTGCTGACCGAAGCCGGCGACAACCCGGTAAAGACCGGCGGCCGCCACGGAATAAAGCGCCGCTACCACTGCACCAATCCCAAGTGCATCTGCTCCGTGGAACCGGGCCTCGACCACGAGGTCATACAGTTCCCGGACGGAACGCTGCGCTGCGCGTACTGCGACGCCAGGATTGAGGAATAGTTTCCGGAAGACCGAAACATACAGCAAAAAAGACGCCTTTCGAAGGCGTCTTTTGTATTCTTGTACAGCGGCTGCTTTGCGGTTATTCGTCACTGTGACGGGGAAAGTCTGAAGTATAAGCGAAAAAGCGCCGATAATAAGAACGGGAATAAGGCTTACCAGCCCGCCGCGCACCGCGCGTACGACCGTAAGTTGTTCCAGCTTATATACAAAACCTAATCGCTTTGTCCCCTTGTCCATATAATTGCTCCCCTAAAAGTTGATTATCACAGACGTTGGTATAAAAAGGCAACAAAAACGCCCGCGCAATGCGGGCGTTTTATGATTGCTTTACAGCAGGCTTTTGGCCTGGTCAATAATTTCAGCCTTCCCGGGCAGCCAGAGCCCTCTCGTCGCGTTCGCGGCGCTCCTGTATCGCCTGGTTGAGGATCATGTCCTTGACCTTCATCAGACGGGTGGTAGCGGAGCGCTCGTTCTCGTCGAGCTTCATCGTGATGTAACGTATCGATTCCTCAGTATTGGGGATCATTACGTACTCGAGAGCGTTTACTCTGCGGCGGGTCTTTTCGATCTCTTCCGCCATCAGCTGGCCGGCCTTTTCGATCTGAGCCAGCTTGAGCATCTTGAGGAAGACCTTGCCGAGAGCGTCGACCGCGGTATCGAGTTCACCCGATGTTGCGGCGAAACCGTAAGGATAGATGTCGCTGTCGGACTGAGTCTTGGTGTGGAAATCGTACTGGGGCACGTTTACCGACATGACGTTCTTGAATTTCATCGTCAGCTCTACGCTCTGCTTGGGGTAGATGAGAGCCTGTTCGATGGCTTCAGAGGACATCAGTGCGGACGCCACGGTGAACGATCCGTAAACCGTCTCCAGATCCTTTTCGACCTCATTACGGAGAGCCTTGGCCTCCTTCATGATATCGAGGAACTGCTTCATCAGCTCGTCGCGCTTATCCTTCAGGAGCTTATGGCCACGCCTTGCCGTACGAAGCTTACCCTTAAGCCGGGTCAGCTCCTGCCGGGTGGGGCTTATTGTTACATTAGCCATAGTGCCTCCTTATTTATCCTTGGGCCAGTATTTCTCGATGTATTCCGGCTTGATCCTCTTCAGCTCAGCCTTGGGCAGGATGCTCATGAGCTCCCAGCCGAGGTCGAGGGTCTCGAAGATGGAACGGTTCTCGTCGTATCCCTGGTTGACGTAGCGCTTCTCGAACTCGTCGGCGAACTTCGCGTAGAGGAGGTCCGTCGGGGTAAGAGCTGCTTCACCGAGGATGGACATGAGTTCCTTGTTGTCCTTACCGGTTGCATATGCCGCAAACAGCTGGTTCATGGTGTTTGCGTGGTCTTCTCTGGTCTTGCCTTCGCCTACGCCCTTATCCTTCAGACGGGACAGGGACGGAAGTACGTTGACCGGCGGATTGATGCCCATACGGTAGAGCTCACGGGAAAGGATGATCTGACCCTCGGTGATGTATCCGGTAAGGTCGGGGATCGGGTGAGTCTTGTCGTCTTCAGGCATCGTGAGGATCGGGATCATGGTGATGGAACCGGGGTTGCCGAGACGGCGGCCGGCTCTTTCATACATGGTCGCAAGGTCCGTATAGAGGTAGCCCGGGAAGCCGCGGCGGCCCGGAACCTCTTTCTTAGCGGCGGATACCTCACGCAGAGCTTCCGCGTAGTTGGTGATATCCGTCAGGATAACGAGTACGTGCATTCCCTTTTCGAAGGCCAGATACTCTGCAGCGGTCAGTGCCATACGCGGAGTGGAGATACGCTCTACTGCCGGGTCGTTAGCGAGGTTGCTGAAGAGAACTGTACGGTCGATAGCGCCGGTGCGGCGGAATTCGCTTACGAAGAATTCGGATTCCTCGAAGGTAATACCGATGGCGGCGAAAACTACCGCGAAGTTGGAAGCCTCGTCTCCGAGTACCTTTGCCTGACGGGCGATCTGCGCAGCGAGGTTTGCGTGCGGAAGACCGGAACCGGAGAAGATAGGAAGCTTCTGGCCTCTTACCAGTGTGTTCATACCGTCGATGGTGGAAACACCGGTCTGAATGAACTCGTTAGGATAGTCTCTGGCTGCCGGGTTCATCGGCAGACCGTTGATGTCTCTGTATTCTTCCGGAAGGATCTCCGGGCCGCCGTCGATGGGCTGGCCCATGCCGTTGAATACGCGGCCGAGCATGTCTCCGGAAACGCCGAGCTGAAGCGGGTGGCCGAGGAAGCGTACCTTCGCGTTAGCAAGGTTGATTCCTGCAGCGGCTTCGAAGAGCTGTACGACTGCAACGTCGCCGTTGACTTCGAGGACCTTACCGCGGCGGACAGTACCGTCGTGGAGCTCGACTTCTACCAGTTCGTCGTAGGTTACGCCTTCGACCTGGTGTACCATCATCAGAGGGCTGACGATCTCTTCTACTGTTCTATATTCCTTAATCATCAGGCAACCTCTCCTTTCGCAGCAAGTTCGCTGATCTCAGCAGTCATTTCAGCCTCGATCTTGGCGTATTCCGTCTCATATTCTTCGGGCAGTACGCTCTTTGCACGGCCGATCTTCTCTCTGGAAGGAATGTTGAAGAGGTCTGCTACGGAAGCGCCCTTTGCGGCAGCGTCCCTGCACAGGTCTTCGTACTTGAGGACCATAGCGAGCAACTTCTCCTGACGGTCGTAGCTGGAATAGCCGTCGACGTCGGTGAACGCGTTCTGCTGGAGGAAGTCTTCGCGGATCATTCTCGCGACTTCCAGAGTGATCTGGTCTGCCGGGGACAGAGCGTCTTTACCTACCAGCTGTACGATTTCGTTGAGCGAAGCTTCGTTCTGCAGGATGCTCATCGCGCGGGTACGGTCGATCATGAAGTCCGGTCCGAAGTTCTCGTCATACCAGGGCTTGAGGGAGTCGAGGTACAGAGAGTAGGAGGTCAGCCAGTTGATGGCCGGGAAGTGTCTCCTGTAAGCGAGAGCGGAATCCAGAGCCCAGAATACCTTTACGATACGCATCGTAGCCTGGGATACAGGTTCGGAAAGGTCGCCGCCCGGAGGAGATACAGCGCCTACAGCGGTAAGGCTGCCGGTGCGCTCCTCGGTGCCGATGCACTGTACGGAACCGGCTCTTTCGTAGAACTGAGCGATACGGGATGCCAGGTAAGCGGGGTAACCTTCTTCGCCGGGCATTTCCTCCAGACGTCCGGACATCTCACGGAGAGCCTCAGCCCAGCGGGAGGTGGAGTCTGCGATTACCGCTACGTCGTAACCCATGTCGCGGAAGTATTCCGCAATGGTGATTCCGGTATAAACGGAAGCCTCACGTGCGGCTACCGGCATATCGGAGGTGTTTGCTATAAGTACAGTACGCTTCATCAGAGATTCGCCTGTGCGCGGGTCCTTCAGTTCCGGGAACTCGCGGAGTACGTCGGTCATCTCGTTTCCGCGCTCGCCGCAGCCGATGTAGATTACGATGTCTACGTCAGACCACTTTGCGAGCTGGTGCTGTACAACTGTCTTTCCGGAACCGAACGGTCCGGGAACAGCAGCGGTGCCGCCCTTTGCGATCGGGAACAGAGTATCGATGATTCTCTGACCGGAGCACAGAGGCCTTCTGGGCGGGAACTTCTGCTTATACGGTCTGCCTACACGGACAGGCCACTTGTGAGCCATCTGAAGCTTTACTTCCTTGCCGTCTTCTGTCTTGAGGACCGCGATGTCGTCCTTGACGGTGTGAAGGCCGCTTTCGATGCTGACCAGGGTACCCTTTACAAGAGGCGGTACCATGATCTTGTGGAGAACTACCTCGGTCTCCTGTACTGTTCCGAGAACGTCGCCGCCGACGAGCTTGTCGCCGGGCTTTGCCACGGGAACGAAGTCCCACTTCTTTTCGTAGTCAAGAGCGGGGATCTCGACGCCGCGGGTGATGCAGGGGCCGACCTTCTCAACGATCTTTTCCAGCGGGCGCTGAATACCGTCGTAAATGCCTTCGATCATTCCCGGTCCGAGCTCTACGCTCATCGGAGCACCGGTGGTGAGTACGTCGGCTCCCGGTCCGAGGCCGGAAGTCTCTTCGTAAACCTGGATCGAAGCAGTGTCACCTTTCATTGTAAGGATCTCGCCGATAAGGTGCTGGGGGCCTACACGTACAACGTCTGACATGTTGGCGTCGGCCAGTCCGCTTGCTACTACCAGCGGTCCCGATACTTTTACAATTTTGCCACTCAAATCGATAACCTTCTTTCGGATTATTACAGAATGTCCGCACCGACCGCTCTTTCGATAGAGCGCTGAATATCGGACTTACCTATACCCATCGAGCCGTCCTTGCCCGGGATCAGTATGATCGCAGGCTTCAGCTCATCTTTGTATTTGTCGATCACATCGCTCAGGTTGACCGCGAGCTGCTCGGTAAGATAAATTACCGCGCAGTCCTCTTTTGCAAGCCTGTCGATGATCCCTCTTGCCTCTTCGGGGTTTGCCGCCGGATATGTGTCAAGGCCGAGCGCTTTGAAACCCATTACGGAGTCCCAGTCCCCGATGACGGCTATGCTGAATGTATTTGCCATTTCGTCACCGCCTTACACATAAGTCGCTCTTAAACGGGAGCGGATCGTGTCCGGATCGATCTTGGCGTTTCTGCCCATCAGGATGATCCTGATGTTTGTGATCTCGGTCTCCACTGCCGCAAGATACCCCACCAGAGGCGCTTCGCCAAATGCCACGTACAGCGCGTCGGCGAGATATTCGCAGACAGCGTCGTCGCAGAGCTTTTCGAAGTCGGTCAGGGCTCCGCCTGCAACGGCGGTCTGTCCGGCTTCGGCGGCCTTCGCCAGAAGCGTGGGTGCAAACAATTCCGCAAGACCCGCTCCTGAGCCTCTCACGACCGCGAGAAGGTTTTCGGGGGCAACTTCGCCGCCCTCAGCGAGCACGCCTTCAAGGAATTCCGCGTTTTTGCTCATTCTCAGCGTTCTTACCGAAGCCCTGAGGTTTGCCGCGTCAATCATTATCCTGACGTAGCCGGTAAGGAAATCGCTGCCGGTAGCCTTTGCCGTCGCGAGCTGGTCCCTGAACATCAGCTTGTCGAGCAGTACGTCCGACAGCTGTGGGTCGCCGGTGGTGTCGAGCACGTCCTTGCCCTGGACTGCCGCTTCCGCGAGCATCGAGGGAAGGAAGCTCATATCGCCGGTGTCGAGAGCCTCTTTAAGGACCTGGGTGCTCACCCTGCCCATCTCTATGAGCATGGAGTCCGGGCTGGTCCTTACGACATTGGCCTTGAGCAAAGCTTTCAAATTGTGATAATCGTATTTAGTTTTAAAGATATCCAGATATCTTCCGTCCGGAGCGCTGTCGCCGAGGTCGTTGAACAATTCCTCGCGCACGCTTCCCAGAGCTGCGTCCATTTCCTCGGGATGATCCATGGAAAACGGCGGATAGCCTGCCTCGGTGAGGACCTTCAGAGCGTCCTCATCCTCTTTGGCCTCGAGCATCTGCTCGAGTTTGTCCCGGGTGAGCATCCTGGTTTCCATTGCTTTGATCCGGGCGGAGATGACCAGATAATCCGTATCTTTTATTTCAACCTCGTCATAAGGAGATTGATAAGATTGGTAAGTCAAACCTGATCCTCCTTAGCCCTCCGGAAACAGCAGCTTTGCCACATCTCCCGAAGCTTCGCTTCTCTGCAGACGTACAAGGGTCTCAAACGTGCAGTTGACCTCAACGCTCCCTTTGCGAAGGATGAATCCGCCCTTGACGGGACGGGTCTCGCCGGAGAGGGTCAGCTTGCCGCCGCCGAGAAGAGCGTTTGCCTTCTCAACAGCCTTTGCGCCGACCGCTTTCTTTTCGGGGGCAAAGATGACTTCGCCCTTTCCGTCCGGTGCAGCCTTTACAAGAAGCCTTGCGCAGACGTCTGCGTAAACATCGTCTGAGGCCTTGCAGAGCTTGTCGAGCGCGCCGTCGAAAGCCTTGTCCATCATCTCCTGCTTTGCCGCGAGGGAGATCTGTCTTGCTTCCATCTGCGCTACGCTTACGAGACGCTCTTCGCGTTCCGCGGCTTCCTTGTCGCCGCGCGCGCGGAGGTCGTTCGTGAGCTTTTCGATGTCTGCCTTTGCCTTGGCTTCAATTTCTGCTGCCTTGCCCTTGGCTTCGGAGAGGATGCTGTCGACGGAGCCCTGAGTTACCGCATCTATACGCTGCGTAATTTTTTCGATTCCGTTCATAGCCTATCCTTTAATTAACCTACGTTGAGCATCAGTAACAGGGATGCGAGCAGAGAAAGTATCGCGTAGAACTCTACTGTAATGCAGAGAACCATGCCCTTTGACCAGTCATCCGGTTTCTTTGCGAGCAGATTTATAGATCCTGCCGCTACCTTACCCTGAGCTACTGCGGAGATGCCGCCGCCGATGGCGATGGGCATGCAGGCCGCGAAGTACTGGAGACCCTGCTGAAGCGTGAGGGAAGCGATGTCGCCGCTGAGAAGTCCCATCTGCATCATGCACATGAAGCCGGCTACCAGACCGTACAGACCCTGGGTACCAGGAATGACCTGAAGGATCATGACTTTACCGAACTTGGAAGGATCCTGGCAGAGGAGTCCTGTTCCTGCTTCACCAGCAATGCCGGTTCCTCTTGCGCTGCCTGCGCCTGCAAGGCATACCGCAAGGCCTGCACCAAGCATACCGATGGCGCCGCCGGTTGAAAGTTCAAAAATTCCCATATTGATATCCTCCTTGTATTATTGAATATCTACGTACTTTGTATTGATCTCCATGGGTCTGAAGGGCTTGCCTCCGTCCTCATAGAATTTATTGAAGAATTCAAGGCACTGAAGTCTGAGGTCGTGCACATAGCAGCCGAGAAGGTTCAGTGCGAAGTTCAGCGCGTTTCCGACAAGAGCTATTATGAGGAACGCGATGACGTTTCCGGGGAGCTGTCCCAGAGTGTTGAATACCTGAGCGATTACGCTTCCTGCGAGCATCAGAGCCATGAGTCTCGAATAGGAGAGTATGTCTCCGAGCCAGCCTGTAACGTTGTTGTACAGGGAGACGAGCACGGCCAGAAGTTTCTTGAAGATGTTCTTCTCCTCCCAGCCAGCGCCTACGAGGACCATCACTCCGCCGACGATGAGAACTACCGGCGTTACGCCGAGCAGCATCAGTGCGAGTCCGGCGAGAACGATCCACCAGGTGACCTCGTTCCAGATTATGCTCATGTATTCCTTGCGGCGGGCCTTGATGACCACGCTGATGACCATACCTGTGATCAGGTGAACTATACCGAGGGCCATGGCGCCGATGAGGATCCTGATGGTATCGTCAAGCGGCTTGATGGGCGGATCGATCAGCAGGGCCGGCAGTCTTGAGACCGCGTCGGGGTTGATCATTCCGACCAGCTTCGGGATAAAGTCTCCAAAGAAGCCTCCGGTGAGAACTCCCATGATGAACGTTGAGATGCCGCCCCAGATCATCAGGTTGAACATGTGTCCGCCCGTGCCCTTGGGCGCGTACTTCTTTGTGATGAGCACGCCCGCTATGAACATCAGCAGTCCGTAACCCATATCGGCCATCATAATTCCGTAGAACAGTATGAAGAAGAATGCCATGAGCGGGTTCGGGTCGACGTTGGCGTAGGACGGCAGCGAGTACATCTCGGTTACCATGTTGAGCGCGCTTGTAAGCTTGTTGTTCTTAAGCCTTACAGGTACGTCGGGGATGTCTTCGTCGGTCGGGTCGGAAGCGTCCCACGCGCAGCCGTATTTGTCGAGCAGCGCCGTTACGTCTCCGAGGCTGTCCGCCGGGCACCAGCCTTCGAAGAAGCTGATGGTTCCGTCGGTGAGCACTCTCTCCGCTCCGGCTTCCTCGGAAGCCTCGGCAGCGAGCCTGTCGGAATACATCCTGATGTCGCCGCGGAACTCCTGGCAGGCAGCGATCTCGGCTTCTGTCTCAGCCGTCTCCCTGTCGATCTCCGCGAGCTTTGCGTCGATATCTTTTATGATATCCGCGGGAACTCCCCTTTCTCCGGGGAAACTTACTACGCTGAATACGTAGTTGTGAAGGACATCCATGGCGGTCTGCTCATCTTCTTTGTGCGATACAAGGAGCAGATATTTCTGCTGCTTGTCCGCGCTTATCTCGATGAGTTCAGCCGCGGCGCCGGAAGCTTCCAGATCTTTCTGAATTGCCGAAGTGTCCGTCGCGCCCGGGCAGACGCCGATCTTAAAGACCGCGTGCTCTGTCCCGCCGTTCTCGAGAGCAAGATCCATATTGCTCCACGGAAGCAGGCCTGCCTTGCGGCTTTCCAGCCTGCCCTTCTCGGTTCCGAGTTTGTTGAGCCTGTCCAGCAGTCCGCCTATTTTTTCGCAGGCGGCTTTTGCTTTTTCGGCATTGGCGTCATCAAGGAACTCAGCTTCCGAAACGGGGACGCGCTTTACGAACATACCGTTCTTTAAAGAACCGTACTTCTTGATCGCCTCCAGCGAGGTCTTTGCCGCGTTGATCTGATTGCGGGTAGAAGCCGCGCTCGGGATCCTCTCGGGCTGAAGGAGCGTGGTCCAGGCGGGATCGCTGAGCTTGTCGCCGGGATCCGAGACCTCGACGCAGCCCATCCTCAGAAGCTCGTCAAACAGCTTCTGCCGATCTTCGGCCATGGCGATGACCTTCAGTTTTTTCATTTTGACTATCGCCATTGTTTAACCTGTGATCCTTTCGACAATTAGATCCGAAGCCTTGGCAAGATAGGCTGCGGCAGCGTTTTTCAGCGCTTCGCCGGCCTTCCCGGCCTCCGCGAGGACTTCCTCGGAACGCTTCTGGGCGCGCTCTTCGGCTCCTCTGAACTTGATCTTGTTGAGCTCAAGGGCTTCATCCCTCGCAGCTTTGACCATCGCCTGACATCTCTTCTCGGTCTCTTCTAAAAGTTGCTTGGCCTCGGCCTTGGCCGATTCCAGTTTTTCGCGGTTTGCGGCTTCAGCGGCCACTACCTTCTCGACAACTTCCAAAGACATTACATCACCAGCTTTCTATTAATTTTTAACCAGGGATACCGGAAAAACGCGTTCTCCGGTAAGCGATTTTAAGACAGAATAAAATAAACACCCTATTCCGCGTCTATGCGAAAATTGTAACAGAACACAAGCGCAATTTCAATATAAGGTTTGAGTTATTGCGGGAAAAACTTAATATTTGCAAGGATTCGGACAGGCAGGCACCGGCTCGGAATATCAAAAAAAGTGAAATCGTCCAAAATGGAATATTGACCGCAATAGGAACAATTTTTCCATCCGGACGATGTCTGCCGGGTATTAAATCAATTCTGCGCTTCCGCGTCCCTGACCCTGAAGCAGCAGCTTGCGGCAAAGGCCGCGAGAAGAGCACTGGCGGACCAGATCACGACGTATCCGCCGGTGGCCTCCACGCTTATCCCTCCGAGCCAGGAACTGAAGAAGCTGCCGAGCTGATGGAATACAAAGAGGAAGCCGAACAGAGTCGCCATTTTTACGGCGCCGAAGCGCTCCTTTACCATAGCGGAGACCGGCGGAACGGTGGCCGCGCCGGTAAATCCGAGGAGGATCGCAAACAGCCCGAAGGTCACGATGGTTTTCGGAAGGATAAAATACAGGAGTATCCATATGGTCCTGGAGCCGAATTCGAGCCCCGCGACCATCTTGGGGCGGAAGCGGCCGGTCATGGCTCCGCTGAAAACGGAGCCGAGCATGGTGCTTATGCCGTAGACAGACATTATGTAAGCGGCGGTCTCCCGCTGAAGGCCGGCGGCGGTCATGTTGTTGAACAGATGCGTCTCGATGATCGCCATGTGGAAGCCGCAGGTAAAGAACGCGCCCATCATAAGCCTGTATGACGGGTCGGCAAAGGCCGCTTTAAACATCGGGATTATCGCCGGCGCCGACTCTCTTGCGGCAGGCTTCGATTCAAACCTCGTGAAATACAGGGATACGGGAATCATTACGGCCATGGCTATGGCCATTACACGCAGGCATACGGTGATCCCGGAGCCCGCTATTATTTTCTGCCAGAGCGGGGCGAATACGATGGAACCGAGGCCGCTGCTCGCCGATATGATGCCGGAAACAGTTGCCGCGGTCGACGGTTTGAGCACCGGCGAGAGTACACTCATCAGAATGCCGAATGCGAGCGCGCCGAAACCCGCCCCTATCAGCAGGAACGAGATCAGAAGAGGCAGGCGGCTTCTGCAGAAAGGCAGATAAGCAAGGCCGCCGGCTATCATGGAGACGCCCAGCACGAGCGCCGAACGGTTACCCTTCTTGAGAGCCAGCATTCCGAAGAAGGGCTGCGTAAAGCCATAGAAAAACTGCGAAACAGCAATGACAAAGCTGACGGAGGCGTAACCAACGCCGGACAGCGCGGAAACTTCCGTAAGGAGCAGGCCGTAATTGGACCGTATCGCCGCGGACATGGCGTTGAGCATGCATCCGCAGATTATGAGAAGGATGATAGTCGATGCGCTGATATTTTTCTTTTCCATATTTCTGCCCTCTTATTCACATCTGACGTCCCGCAAACTCCGCCATAATCTCGCCGCAAACTTCTGTATAGACAGTTATGAGTGTAACAGATATTTAGATAATAGCATACTGTCCGTGCTTATGGGACATAAGGATTTAGCGACTACCCAGATATAAAGGCACAAGACGCAAAGTTACATAGCAACGCCCCGTTTTCACTCGCATTTGAACAAGATTATTCAGACACCTTTTCTCCTTTCCGCCGTTTTCCAAAGTAAAAATGGAAAAGAAAAAAGCCTTGATTTTCAAGGCTTTTCGGCGTTGGTGCGTCATCAGGGACTTAGCGGCTCTGCTGCGCAGATCCGCCGTCCTGCGCGCGCCTCAGGCGTGCTCGGACCAGAAGGCTCCACCGGAGCCTTCTGCCCTGTCGGGTTCGATTCCCACGTTGTTTGTCGCAAATAAAAAACAATGGGGCGAACCCATTCTTTTTCATTTGCTGGTGAAGGCGGTGG
>JAFYFK010000168.1 GCA_017543805.1 Bacillota bacterium
CACAAGATCGACGCTATAAAACGCTGCAGCAAGGCCTCATTCTGCGTCTATGACAAGGGGTGTAGGAAAGAAGGGGACTGGGCTCTAAATATAAAGTCCGTCATCGTCTTCGGTCAAATCGAGATCGTTGAGGACCGCGATAAAACGTACGAGATATCCTCAAAACTGAGCCGCAAGTTCACCTCGGACGAAGAGTATATAAAAGACGAAGTTGAGCGCGCGGGATTCAGGACACTTGTGTTTGCGCTCGTTCCGGAGCATATGACAGGAAAGCTGGTCAACGAGAAATAAAACAGTCATGACGATCAAAGAGTTAACAAGCGCATACAAAAGCGGCTCTCTCACTCCGTCAGAGCATATAAAAACGCTTCTCAAAAAGATCGACGAAACCTCCGATTACAGGTATTTCGTTTATGTTGCAGCAAATGAAGCTCTTCGATCAGCTGAAGAGGCTGACGCGCGGTATAAAGAGGGCAGGCCGCTGTCAGCTGTAGACGGCATTCCGTATGGCCTTAAGGATCTCGTTTTCACAAAGGACATGCCGACCACTCTCGGAAGCGCCGCATGGCAGGGATATATGGCTCCCGAAGACGCGGAGATCGTAAGAATACTTAAAGATGCGGGCGCCGTATGCATGGGAAAACTGAACATGCAGGAGCGCGCATTCGGCGCCGCGGGAGATGTCTCATATATCGGATACGCAAAGAATCCTTATGATAAAAGCAAGGTCTGCGGCGGGTCGAGCAGCGGTTCCGCGGGAGCTGTCGCGCTCGGACTTTTAAGCTTCAGCATCAGCACCGATACGGGAGGCTCCGGAAGGATCCCTGCCTCTATATGCGGAGTTATGGGGATGAAGCCCACACACGGCCGCATCAGCATACGGGGCGTGTATCCTGTATGTGAGGAACTCGACCATGTGGGGATCATGAGCTCGTGCGCGGAAGACAATGCAGCCGTGCTGTCGGTACTTGCAGGATATGACCCGAAGGACCCGTTCTGCCGTGACGTTCCGGCCGATGATGATTACGGCTCGAAGATCGGCGAAGATATCCGCGGGCTGAAAGCCTGTGTCCCGAGGAAGTATTTCAGCGGCTGCTGTCAGGAAGGCGTTCTTTCTCTTTACATGGAATGCGAAAAACGCCTGAAGTCTCTCGGCCTTGATATCACAGACATTGATCTTCCGACTGATTTTGATGCTTACAGGCCTCTTCATCAGGCGCTTCTGCTCGGCAACGCCTACGCCAATAACGAGGAAGAGATAAAATCCCATCCAGAGCTTTTCGGTGAAGGGCTTATCGGGCGTTTTCTGAGCGGTGACCAGCCTGTTTCAAAGTATATAAACGCTCTTCACACACGAGAGAAATTCAGGAACATCTGGCGGGATCTTATGAAAAACTTTGATGTAATGATACTGCCGGCTCTTCCTGCTGTTGCAGTTGAACCTTTCGCTCCGGGTGTCATCATAAACGGAAAGCTCGAAGCTACCGCGCCGACCTACACTCATTTCCTCTGGTTCAGCGATTACAGCGGTTTTCCGAGCATGTCGGTCCCAATGGGTCTCTCTGAAGGTCTTCCGGCAGGTTTTCAGATAATAGCAAAGGAATGGGACGAATCGACTGTATATAAGGTCGCGCATGTTCTTGAACTTCTTTGCAGGGAGGATAAATAGATGGCAAAGTTCACGATAGCTGTATTTCCCGGTGACGGGATAGGCAATGACATCACAAAGCCTTCGGCTGACTTTATAGGCGATATCGCTAAGGGATTCGGCGTGGATCTGGGTTTTGAGTATGTCGACGCCGGAGCGTATCTTTACGCGAAAACAGGCGACGCTTTCCCCGAAGAAAACTTTCAGTTTGCCGCAAAAGCGGACGCTATCTATCTTGCGGCCATGGGAGATCCTGCAATAAGATATCCGGACGGAAGGGAGATAGGTCCCCAGCATACATTGAGAAAAAGGCTTCAGCTTTACGCAGGCGTAAGACCGTGCATAGCTATGCCGGGCGCTGTTCTTCCGCTTAAAGACCCGCGCGCTGACGATCTTGATTTTGTCGTTGTCCGGGAATCCACTGAAGGAATGATGGCGTTCCCCGAAAAAAGCGAAATGGACACTCCTGACGAGGCGTATAACATCATGAAGATTTCACGAAAGACTTCCGAGAAGCTTTTCCGCTTCAGCTTTGAATACGCCAGGAAAAGAAAGGCTGCGGGAAAATCCGCCGGCAAGGTCTCCTGTCTTAATAAAGCAAACGTTCTGTCCAGCCAGTACTTCTTTATGAGCATATTTGACGAGATATGCAAAGAATATCCGGACATCGAAACCGAACACATGTATGTTGATGCCGCCGCGATGAACTTTGTGAGAAAGCCCTGGACTTTTGATGTCTGTCCTGTGGAAAATGCCTACGGAGATGTTCTTACGGATCTTACGGCTGCTCTCATGGGAGGGATCGGAATGGCTCCGTCGGGCGAAATTGGTGATAATAATGCCGTTTTCCAGCCCTGCCACGGTTCAGCGCCCAAAATGGCGGGTACCGGGATCGCAAATCCCACAGGGATGGTGCTTTCCGGCGCCATGATGCTCGAATATCTCGGGGATAAATTCGGCTGCAGAGAAGCCGGCGCCGCAAGTGAAAAAGTATTTGAAACAGTTAAGAGCGCTTACGCAAAAGGAACGCTCTGTCCGCATGATTTCGGCGGCAGTGACGGAGTAAAAGAAGTTATTGCAGCGTTCAGAAGAGAACTTGAATAAGAAGAGCAGGGAAGACATACAGTGAAACTAAAAGAACTGGAAGGCGAATTGGGAAAGCTTTACGGTCCGAGAGCAGGAGCTGTATTCAGGACCATTATGCCGGGGATACTTGCTGATTTCAGCAAAATGCTGAACAATGCAGGTCCGGACGCTCATGTAACTGAGGAATATAATCTGGAAGACAGAAAAGGAACAATTGTTCTTGAGTGTGAGAAGGTGAACGGAGTACCCGGTGAAATTTCTGCGTCTCTGAAAACCTGACTTTGATTAACAAAACTTTATCTCAAGAGAATTGCATTAGCAGACGGAACTGTTTATGAAACAATTTGAAAAACAAATTAATATCGAAAAAACTAAAATTATCAAAGATGATAAAGAACTGAAAGAAATATCCGGTACAGAACTCCGGGAAGACGATCTCGAAAATGTATCCGGCGGCGACGGTATATTCATGCCTTCAGATTTTTTTAGACCATCAAATTAATTATCGTACGATCAAAGGTTTTTTCATGCATGTAAAACAGGGCAGTTGATATTGATTCGTTTTATTTATCTGCTGAATGGCAGCTGCCTTGGACTCATTTATACTGATGTGCATGTACACATATCTCAATTTCGTAAAATAAACATTTTCCGAAATTACATATATGGACATCAGGTGCTGATAAAGCCTTGTTTTGCCGGAATGCCGGAAAACGTTGAAATTTCAAGGGTTCTGAGAACCGGAGCCAAAAATCGCCGATTTAAGCGGCTTTTTTTGATGCGGTCGATATCTTATACCTTTTAAATCGTTTTGTTTTTAATATTCCGTGGAACCGAGCGCAGTTTGTATAAGATCTGACGCAAGTATACCCGTTTTGTTTTTTATATCGAGCAGCGGATTTACTTCCACTACGTCCATCGATAAAAGCTTTCCGCTCTTGCGTACAAGCTCTACAGCAAGATATGTTTCGCGAAGCGTCATGCCGTTAGGTACAGGTGTTCCTGTTCCGGGCGCGTATTCCGGATCTATTGCGTCCATATCCAGACTGAGATGTATTCCGCAGGTTCCGTTTGAAACGACGTCCAGGGCTTCCACAAGTATCTCGTAAATTCCCATGGTATGGATGTCGCTGATCGAATATACTGAAATACCGTTTTTTCTGAGTTTTATTTTTTCTTCAGGATCGATATCACGCGCGCCGATTATCGCTACGTGTGACGGATCTACGCGGCCTGATGAAAAACTGACCATTGAATCCGGCCCGAGTCCGCAGACTGCAGACAGCGGCATGCCGTGCATATTGCCGGTCAGAGTTATCCGGTCGTCGTTAAAATCGCCGTGAGCGTCGATCCAGAGTATTCCGATATTGCCGTAATGCTGGGAAACAGCGCTTACAGAACCGGCCGCGATGCTGTGATCGCCGCCGAGTATCAGCGGAAAATGAGCCTCATCCAGGCTCTCTTTAACCTTTCGGAACAATTGTTCGTTAGAGGCGTTTATCTCTTTTTCGTAACGAAGCTTTGGATCTCCCTGGGAAACTGCAACAGCCGGGACAACATCGCCTTTGTCTTTTACTGTGTAGCCGATTCGCTCGATCTTCTCGATAAGTCCTGCATGTCTTATCGCCGAAGGACCCATGTCGACGCCCTTCCTTACGGCGCCGAGGTCCATCTGCGATCCTATGATATCAATATATTTAGTCATAATATACCTCTTGCGAGGTATTATACCACAATATGATGGGCAGATACTATAAACTTGTCGGTATGGATATATCCATTCCGGGTCTTAATGTGGATGCCGTAACTCCGTTGATCCTGCTGATCTCATAAACAAGCTGACGGATATCAGCGTTCTCGGGGCCGTACTGTCCGGCAAGTCCCCAGAGCGTATCTCCGGCCTGAACGCGGACAACAGTATATTCCGGGATATCCATACCGGTGGCGTCGTTATATCCGAGCAGCGAACTTACGCTGATGACAAATACGAGTACAAACGCAGCCATAAACGCTGTAAACCTTACTCTGTTCTTTATTCTGTATCTCTTCATTTCTATGCCTCCGGCCGCCGCGGGCCACATATAAACGTTTGTTCTCTGTGTGTCTATATAATAACAGAACAAAAGTTCGTTGTAAAGCACAATTTAAACAATTGTTCGCATTATTTTTAAAAGAAAAAGCAGCCTGCGAATTTGTTTGTTTAAAGGCTGCTTTATCAACTATATAGATATAACTATAATTATGTAAACTAATCCGAATCTGATAGAAAAGATCTGAAGATCTCTTCTTCTCCCCTTCTCACTTGAGGCATCCGGCATCCTTTAACGCCTGAAGGGCTTTCATAACGCCAAATTTTGAATGCTCATATGTAATGCCGCCCTGGAAGTAAACAGTGTAAGGCTCACGCATCGGAGCGTCGGCAGAGAGCTCTATGGAAGAACCTCCTATAAACGCACCGGCCGCCATTATGACCTGATTGGTGTAACCGGGCATATCCCACGGAATAGGCGTAACATATGAATCGATAGGAGCAGCTGCCTGTACGCCTTCGCAGAACGCGCAGACTGCTTCGGGGCTTCCGAGTTTTACCGCTTCGACTATGTCGTTCCTGGCGTCTTCCGGTCCGGGACAGACTTCATAACCGAGCTGTGCAAAGACTTCGGCGCAGAGAGCGGCGCCCCTGAGGGCTCCGTTGGTGACCCTCGGAGCGATGAAAAAGCCCTGGAACATGTTCCTGGTCTGCCCGAATGTGAGACCGCATTCGCCGCCGATCCCAGGACAGGTCACGCGGTTCGCGACCATGTCGACAAGTTCCTGTCTTCCGACAATATATCCGCCGGAAACAGCTATGCCGCCGCCGGGGTTCTTTATAAGCGAACCCGCCATTATGTCCGCTCCGACCTGGACCGGTTCCTTTATGTCAGTAAATTCGCCGTAGCAGTTGTCCACCATGCAGATAACATCGGGCTTAACTTCCTTGCAGGCCTTCGCCCACGCTTCTATCTGATCTATCCGGAACGCGTTCCTGAAGGAATATCCGCGGGATCTCTGAACGACGACGACTTTTGTCCTTGGGCCGATGGCTTTCTTAACGCCCTCGATGTCTATCTCGTTTCCAGGAAGAAGGCCGACCTGGCTGTAGCGGATGCCGAATTCCTTCAAGCTTCCGGCAGCGCTGCCCTTGATGCCTATAACGGTCTGCATAGTGTCGTACGGGTCGCCTGTGCAGTAAATGAGTTCGTCGCCGGGGCGCAGCAGCCCGAAATACACGGAAGCGAGCGCGTGAGTCCCGTTTACGATAGTCGGACGCACAAGGCCTGCTTCGGCTCCGAATACGCTGGAATAAAGCTTCTCAAGCGCGGCGCGGCCAACATCGTCATAGCCGTAGCCGGTATTCCACGCAAAATGCTGGTCGTTTATTCTGGCTTTCTGGAACTCCTTAAGCACTTTGTACTGATTGTATTCCATTATGCCGTCGAGTTTTCCGAAAACTCCGCTGAGCCTTTTTTCAGCAGCCTCGACAGCGTCTACGATATCCGCGTCGACCCCGAAATTCTCTTTGACATATTTCAGTGTTTCTTCATTCATTTGAGTCTCTCCATTATGTAACTGACAATTTCGTCGAAAACATCGCTGTTAAAAAAGTCGCCGCTAAGAGTAAACCAGCGCATTTCCGGATATCTTTTGAACCATGTGATCTGGCGCTTGGCGTAGTGGCGGGTGTTGAGCTTTATGACGCCGACAGCGTCTTCGGCAGGCTGCCCGTTTTCGACGCAGTGTATGATCTCCTTATATCCTATGCCCTTCATGGCGATGTCTTTTTCGGTAAAGCCCATATCCATGAGACCGCGGACTTCAGCCTCGAGTCCTGCGGCCATCAGCTTGTCCACGCGCCTGTCTATGCGTTCGTACAGCTCGGAACGCTCTCTGGTAAGGCACAGCTCAATGGGTTCCAGGCACCCTGAGGGCTTTGTCATGGACGCAAACGGCGCCAGCTTTTCCTCGCCGCTTTCAAGGCGTTCAATTGCCCGCAGAGCACGTTTCATATTTCCCGGAGGTATCTCTTCCGCCGCGTCGGGGTCGAGCATCCTGAGACGTTCGTGGATGCGCTGCGGGTCGTTCCCGAGACTCTCTGCGAGCCTGTCGCGGTAAGCGCTGTCGCCGGCCGGAGCCGAAAAATCCATGTCGTATATCAGCGAGTTGAAATACAGGCCGGTCCCTCCGCAGACGATCGGAAGTTTGCCGCGGGAAGCGATATCTTTTATATAACTGAGCGCCAGCTTCTGATAATCCGACGCGTTGAAAGGTTCCTTGGGGTCGATCTCATCGATAAGCCAGTGCTTCGCGGCGGCCTGTTCCTCCGGCGTCGGCTTAGCGCTTCCGATATCCATGTATTTATAGATCTGCATGGAATCGGCGGATACTATCTCGGCGTCCAGGACCTGCGCCAGTTTGATGGCGTACTCGGTCTTGCCGGCGGCTGTAGGACCCGCGATAAATACAGTTTTGATCTTCTTTACATCAGCCATTTTATCTGCGTTTGAACATGTGCTCGATGTCGCCGAGCGTAAGCGTCAGGAACGTAGGCCTTCCGTGCGGGCAGGAATACGGGTTTTCCGTGTTCTGAAGGTCGCTGAGAAGCTGGCGTATCTCCTCGGCAGAGAGGATGTCGTTTCCCTTGACCGCTGCCTTGCAGGCGCGCATGGTGATCGCGTCCCTGCCGAGCCTTCCGCTGCCCTTTCCGGGAGCGTCGTCCTCCAGAACGGAAGCGATAAAGCCCTCAGCTTCGTCAAGCGCAAGGAACGCCGGGCATTCTTTTACGGCGTAGGAGTCCGGCCCGAATTCCTCAAGGCTGAAACCGTAGGACCTTAGAAGATCGAATTTGTCCTCTGCGGAAGCCTTCTGCGCCGCTGAAAGCTGTATAACTATCGGCACGATAAGCTGCTGCACGGCTGTTTCCGAGTCGTCCGCCGCATTCAGGAAGCGTTCGAACAATATCCTCTCGTGGGCGGCGTGCTGGTCGAAGATGTACATGCAGTTCTCGTCGCGGCAGATTATGTAGGTCGCGAAGACCTGTCCGACTATTTCCAGGCGGCTGAAATCAAACTTTTTTTCTTCGTTTTCGTCACGATCATCGTCGTAAACAGCAATCTGTTCCTGAACGTTGAAGCCCTGTTCGCGTTCCTTCCTCAGCTGGGCAAAATAATCCTCTCTGTATTCGGAAGCGCTGCTCCTGCTGATCTCCTCATGCCGGCGCGCGGCGTTCTGCCTCAGAAATTCAACTGCCGCGTCGGATATCGGAGCTGAGGTTTCCGAGGGCTCCATCCTGAGATCCGGAGCGGCGTCGGGCTGCCTGAGGGCTTTTCTTATCGACCGGATGACCAGATCTTCCACGGCTTCGTCGTCATAGAACCTGACCTCGGTCTTGTTGGGCAGCAGGTTGACATCCAGCGCCGAAGGATCTATATCGAGGAACAGAAAAACATTCGGAAAACGCCCTTCGAACAGCTTGTCGGAATAAGCCTCGTCCACGGCGCGTTCCAGAGTCTTTGACCTTACCCAGCGGCCGTTGACAAAAAACAGCTGGTATCTCCTGCTTTTGCGGCTTTCTGACGGCGCGCCTGCAAAACCGCTGACTGTCATCGCGGGCTTTTCAGCGCTTCCGCTGACTTCGCTGAGCTTATTCGCCAGCACCGGGCTGTAGACGGTCATTATAGCCTTTTTTACATCACCCTTGCCCTGGGTGAAGAACAGTATGCTTCCGTTTGATATCATGCGGAAGCGGACGTCAGGCGCG
>JAFYFK010000169.1 GCA_017543805.1 Bacillota bacterium
GTGAGCAGGATGATCCATGCCGGTGTCCTCGGCTTTTCCGGTAAGATACGCTATGCAGCAGGCGCCGCCGGTCAGGCATCCGCAGGTCCCGCCGGAATGGCCTATGCCTCCGTCGAGCCCTCCCATAGCCTTAAGGAAGCCCTCGTTTTCCTCGCCGAGGGTCTCGAGTAGCAACTTCGCGAGTATCTGTGAACAGTAATATCCGCACTGCCACAGCTCCATTACTTTGTCAAACAGGTCCATTACTTGTCCTCCAGCGATTTTTCGACTGCCAGCACCTTGCCGAGAGCCAGGTCTTCAGGCACATAAACAAAGCCGCACTTCGGGCATACCGGAAGTTCTACCGGGAAGCCGTTGTCCAGATAAAGGAACTTGGCCTTGCCTTTTTCGAGAGGAACGCCGCACTTCATGCATTTAAGCTTGCCGTTCGGATCTATAACGTAATATGTCTTTTCTGCCATGGCTACAGCCTCTTTTCTATGCGCATGCGGTGGCTGTACGCCCCCTGCACGGTATACGCGCCGTTTTCATCAACGGTGTATTTGACCCAGAAGGTGACATTGCCCTGCCTGTGGCGGCCGATCAGAAGGCCGGTCTCCTCGTCGAGTATGGATTCTCCCGTCTCCCGTATGGACTTAACGACCCCGATGACGTCGGATTTAAGTATCATACGGTCATCCATCTGCTTCAGGGCGTTTTCGGTAAAGTTTATCTCGAAGTCCAAAACTTCCTCCTTGGGGGTCTCGCCCCAGAGTTCTTTCAGCAGCCCGTTTTTGAGGCTCAGGCGGTTATAGCGCTTTTCGCTGATGTCAGGCGGAGATCCCGCGTCAGTGCCGTAGACCAGTTCCAGGATGTGCCGGGATTCCCTGCCCTCTCTGGCAAAGCGGTCGCGGCATGCCATGCAGTAGCTGATGTACGGTTCATCCGAGCGTTCGAGGCACTTTTCGGTCATCTCCTTAGCGACCTCGCGGTTGGCATAGGCGGTAAGGCCGCCGTAGCCGCAGCAGGGAGAACGGTCGCCGGAATACGGCGTATCGACCAGCTCCACGCCGAGCTTTTCCGCAATGGCGCGGACAGCCTTCTGCGTCTCCGCGTTGCCGCGCGCGCCGCAGCTGTCGTGGAGAGCCGCCGGCCTTCCGAGGCCTGTGGCGCCTTCTGGAAGGCCTATCTCGTTCAGGACTTCCCAGATACCCGTAACCTTGGCGCCTTCATGCCCTTTCAGTTCCTTTGCGCAGGTCGGGCAGCCGGCGATTATCACCGGATCTCCGAGCCTTGCAAGCTCTTTATCTATAAACGCTTTTGTATCGTCGTACATCTCGTAGCGGCCGGCCCAGTCGCAGATGGCTCCGCAGCAGCCGAGCATCAGCGCAACGCCGCCCTCGAGCCTGCCGCAAAGGTCGTCGTACGCAGCCCTGACCGTCTCCGGGGCTATAGCTGCCGCCTGGCAGCCCGGGAAGAACACATATCTGCACTTTTCATGACCCGGCTGCGGCCTTGAAAGGAAGGCGTCGCCGTTGGAAAAGAGCATATCCATCAAAGCGAATTCGTGCGGAGCGAGCGGCATTTTGTCAGTCCATACCATGTTTTCGCGGGCGCGCTTGCAGATCTCCGCCATATCGTAGCCGTTGGGGCAGGTCACCTTGCACTGTCCGCAGAGCGAGCAGGCGTTGATGGGCTTGTTCATTATGTGGTCGCCCATTATTATGCCGACGTTGTTGTAGATCTCGCGGGTCAGTATGCGCGGGAATTTCCTGTAATGCTGCAGGTATGCGCAGGCCTTGATGCACTCGTCGCAGTGGCACTGAATGCAGCGCTGAGCCTCGGCTGCGGCCTCTTCCCTGGTATAGCGGCCGCCCTCGCCGCTGCCCTTTACGCGCGTTACGGCCGTGACCCCTTCGGTGTTGGTGTACAGCCTTGTCTCTATGGCGCCTTCGTCGCCGCGCATATTGTCGGGCGACAGATTCTGCGCAAGGCGGTCCACCGTAAGCGCAGCTTTCTTGGCGTCGAAAGCTGCTTCGGTTACTCCCTGCCCCGCCGGTGCTCCCAGAACGAATCCGGCGTCTTTGTCCGTCATCCATTCGGGCTTAAGCCCGACATCCGGATACATAAGCCTTGCGGCGGCGTCCGACATGCAGATA
>JAFYFK010000170.1 GCA_017543805.1 Bacillota bacterium
AACAGCTATTTCCCTATTACATATAAGGTCAATATGCTCAGCAGAGTCTTTGAAATTGCAGGGTTTATCTGGCTCATTGGTACGTTGGCAATCATTATCGCCTTGGCAATACTGTATATGGCTACGAAGCGTGAAATTAAAGATTCGCGTCTACTGGACCAGAATGTGTATTTGTCTGAGAAAATCGAAAGCCCGGCTGTATACGGAATTATAAAACCCAAGATCGTTTTGCCGGCATCTTTTGCGGATACGGATCGGGAATATGTGTTGCAGCATGAGAGGACTCACATCCGGCGCTGTGACAATCTTTGGAGGTTGATAGGGTTTCTGCTGACGGCAGTCCATTGGTTTAATCCACTGTCCTGGCTGTTTCTGAAAGTGTTTTTCGCGGATCTGGAACTTGCATGTGACGAGAAAGCTGTTTCCAAATACAACGATGAAGATCGTAAAGAATATGCCCGAACGCTTTTGGATTGTGCTCAGAGCAACAACGTATTTGTTTCTGCCTTTGGAGGAGCAAAAGTACGGACAAGGATCGAAAACGTCCTGTCTTATAAGCAGATGACGTTTTTTTCTGCAGTTGGATTCGCTTTGCTGATTATTGCGATTATATACACCCTGCTGACAAATGCAGGATAGGAGGTGCGACATGAAGAGAATAACTGCCAAACTGTTGGTCGCTCTTACTGTTGTTTTGCTTGTCTCATGCTCGGTAAATAACGGGAGAAATACGGTGCCAGGCAATTCTGATCAAGATTTTGAATCAATTTTTAATACAGTATGCTCTGCTGATGATGCCCTGGTATTGGCCAGAGAATCCGGATTACCCGTTTTTGAGCGGCAGGGGTGCACATCCGGAAATGAAGTCTGGGATTCATTCTTCCAGACCGTCAGTAACGGGACCCCGGCATCGGTCCTTTGTGTCCATTACTACATTCTTGATAAAGAGCATATGAGCGCAGAATTATATGCGGAAGAAAAAGACAAGTATCCAAAGCTGTTCTTCTATCTGGTCGAATACGATGGAACAAAGTATTCGGTGAAGGTGCGCGAGAGTACTGTAGAGACATTGGATTATGAGGAAACATTCAAGTACCTTCTTCACTTTACCGGGGATGCCCCTTCTTCCACTGCGCTATATTCAAGCTATGATGATTACATTCTTGTGGATGATCCTTCAGCGACGTGGGAAGGTATTTGGGCCGGGATGGTAAGTTCACAACTTGGTGCAGGGTATAAGCACTGCACGGTGTATAGAAACTATCTGGGATGGAAGGGAAAATAATCTTAATCAAAAATGATAAGATACAAAACTATACTGCGGATCGACTTTGATCCAATAGAAATGATGATCCCGGACTGCTGCGAAGATACAACAGTCCGGGATTCTGTTTTTGCCAACCTTGTCAGACAGATGCCCAGATTTTTTTTAATCAAAACTTTCTTATGAGCATCCGCCGAAGCGCCGTCCCTTTGAGTTTTGTCTGTTATTCGATAGCCTTGAAGCGTTCGAGGGCTTCGTCTGTGAGCCTGCAGGCTTTTTCGACGACTTCCGCCGGAGCCTCGTTGAACGGGAAGATGCAGCGGGTGTTGATATCCAGGCCTCTGTGCTTGAGTACCTGCTTCATTACGAAAGTGCTGTTGGTGCACATGCTGTAGATCGGCATGAGGCTTATGATAAGAGCGTAGCATCTTGCCTCGGTATCCTTGTCGCCCTCGTTGGTGGCGCGGACCATGCGGCTCCAGATCTCAGGAACTATGTTGGAGAGGCCGCCGATGCCGCCTGCGCCGCCGTTCTGTATGTTCAGAAGGTAGTTGTCGTCAAACCCGGAATAAAGCTGGAATCTGTTCGGATCGATGACCTTGAACAGAGACGCGGTGTGGTCGAAGGTGGGCACTGAATCCTTGAGACCTACGATGTTGTCGTTTGCTTCCGTCAGGCGCTTGAGAAGATCGGGAGTGATGCTGCTTCCGCTTCTTGCCGGGAAGTTGTAGATGTATATGTCGCCCTTGGCGTTTTTGGCGAGTTCGTTGTAGTAGATAAAATAGCTTTCGGGGTCTACCGCGTAATAGTAGGGTCCTATTACCAGGGAGCCTTTATAGCCCATTTCTGTCGCAAGGTTGGAGAGCTCGACTGTATCCTTAAAGGGCATGCAGCGGGTCCCTGCGTAAAGCTCGACCCTGTCTCCTACATAATCTCTGTAGAATTCGAAGAGCCTGCGTTTTTCGTCCTTGTGAAGGACTGTGAATTCTCCTGTGGATCCGAGTACCAGGATGCCGTCTACGCCGCCCTCGATCAGAAAATCGATGACCTTTTTGCATCCTTCATAGTCCGGAGTCTCGTAATCGTTAAAGATCGTGACAGTCGGCGTAATAATTTTAGCCATAATTTCACCTCCAGTTTACAGGGTAATAACTTTCCCTGAAATAATTATACATGAAGCGCTGAGCGCGTCAAAGACTTCTTTGCTTTCAGCCGCGAACGGGTCGCTGTCAAATACCGCCAGATCGGCGGCTTTCCCGTTTTCTATGCTTCCGAGCAGCCTGCTTTTCCCTATGGCGTGGGCAGCTTCTATGGTAAGCTTGTTGATCTCGGCGGCGGCGCCTTTCCACGCGCGGCTTTCCGTGTCATAGACTACTGCGCTTCCGCTGAATACCGCGCTCAGATCCTCCTGGCTGAATTCCATGTCGTGCTGGACGACGAACGACTGCTTTCCGTAGGTCTCCGAAAGCTCTCCGGCTATGTCGAGGTCGGTGAGGGCGGCCTGCCTGTCGGACGGGGTAAAGCGTATGCAGAATCCGTGGCTCGCGATCAGTTTGCAGCAGGCGCGGAGATATTCCTCTGTCATGTAATTGGGCTCTTCCCCGGAAGACGAATTGAGGATGTCCAGGTTTCCGAAGTTTATCATGTTGCCGAGCTCCATGCACGCGACTCTGCAGCTTTCCAGATAGGACTGAAGTATACGCGGGTCGGCTTGTTTCGTAAGCGCAAATGAACCGAAGTAGCGCATGCTGAGGCTGCCGTCCTGGTACATCTCCATGAGGCTGTCCTTGTATATGTCGCTGCGCCTGTCGGTCTCGATGCTGAGAACAGAAGTGAAGCCCTTGCTGTTGAAGCCTTTCTGGAGCTTTTTCTGCCTCTCTGAAATAGCTTCGTTGTATTCGTACATTATGCGCAGATCTTCCTCGCTGGGTTCCGCTGCTCCGGGATCTTCCTCCGCATCCTCCGGGCTTTCTTCAGCCTCGGCTTCTTCTGGTACTTCCTCCGGCGCTTCTTCCGGTTCTTCAGCGGTCTTTTCTTCTACGTTGATAATGCCTTTTGTGACGGTCTCCGCGCAGTTTCCGCCGAGGGAAATGAACCCCGGAACGGCGTATTTCCCGCTGAGATCGACCGTTTCCGTAGACGGCCCTTTATAGCTTTCCATATCCTCCGCGGATCCGACGGCGAGAATGATCCCGTCCTTTACCGCTATTGCCGATGCCTCGGGATATTCGTCATCGAGAGTGTATATTTTTGCGGCAGTAAATACCGTATCCGCGTAATTCTTTTTTTTGAACAGACTGAATGCCATGTTTCTCCTCCGTTTCATCATTTTATGATACAATAAAACGAAATGAAAGGTAAATAAAATGGACAAAAAATATGAGAAAAAAGTATACGAGGCTTCGTATTACATAAGTAAGTATTCCGTTAACTATAATCCGGATACCGCGATACTGCTGGGTTCCGGTTTTGGTAAACTTTCAGAGCGGCTTGAGGACAGAACGGAGATCAGCTACGCCGACATACCGAATTTTCCGGTCTCTACCGCGCCGGGACACGCCGGCAAGCTTATATTCGGGAGGATATCCGGAAAAGACGTCATCTGTCTGTCCGGCCGTTTCCACTATTACGAGGGCTACGACTTCCCGGATCTCGCTTTCCCTGTTATGGTCCTTAAAGCCCTGGGCGTACGCATTCTTATAATGACAAACGCTGCCGGAGCCATAAACCAGAGCTATAAACCGGGCGATGTCATGATCATCTCGGATCATATAAAACTCATGGGTCACAGCCCGCTCAGAGGGCAGAACGACCCGGATCTGGGGACCCGCTTCCCTGATATGAGCCGCGCGTACGATCCTGAACTCAGAAAGCTTGCCGTGGAATGCGCCGCCGCCGCGGGGCTCGGCGTTCACGAGGGCGTGTATTTCTATTTTGAAGGCCCGCAGTTCGAAACACCGGCGGAGATACGCGCCGCGAGGGTCCTCGGAGGAGACGCCGCGGGGATGTCGACAGCTCCCGAAGCCATAGCCGCGTCCTACGCGTCCCTGAGGGTGCTCGGCATTTCCTTTATGAGCAATATGGCGGCCGGCGTGCACGACAAGCCTATTACAGGCGAAGAGGTGAACGCCGCCGCGGAGAAGGCTTCGCCTCTTCTCGAAAGGTTTATCACAGATCTTATAGGGAGGATATAAATGAGAACACTGCTTAAAAACTGCGTCATAGTCGCGAGAAAAAGCACCGAGCCCGGCGACGGAGCAGGTTACGACATCATTAAGAACGGTTTTCTCGGCATAGACGGAAAATATATCGACTGCGTCAGCGCTGAAAAACCCGCGCAGCCTTACGATACTGAAAAAGATATGGACGGGGCGATAGTCCTCCCCGCGCTGGTCAACGCGCACGGACACGCCTCCATGACGCTGCTCCGCGGCGCAGGGACCGGGCTTCCTCTCCAGAGGTGGCTCAACGAGGCGATCTTCCCGGTCGAGGCAAAGCTCACGCCGGACGACATCCGCGTCGGGACAAACACGGCGATGCTGGAGATGCTGGCCTCGGGAACCGTTCTGTTCTCTGAGATGTACGATTTTCCGTACGCTGACGCCGAAGCTGTTGCCGCTGCCGGGATGAAGACCAATATAAGCCGCGTGGGCCTGTGCTTCAGTCCTGATTTTGACGAGAAGACCGATGTGCGCTTTAACGAGGCCAGCGAGTTTGTCAGCGTTATGCGCGGCGACACCCCTGAAAACGCTGAAGCTGCCAGGGAAGTCGGAACGCTCAGCCGGACGCTTCGCGACGCGGTCGCGGACGGAAGGATAGTTCCGGAATTCTGCCTGCACTCGGAATATCTCACGACAGAACCGTATGTGAGGGCTGTTGCCCACAGGGCCAAAGAACTCGGCGTTCCGGTAAATATCCACGTTTCCGAGACAAAGAAGGAACATGAGGAATGCCTGCAGCGCCATGGGCTTACGCCCATTGCTTACCTCAAAGAGTGCTTGGTCTTCGGGAGTCCGACCTACGCTGCGCACTGCGTCTGGGTCACGGACGAGGACCTCAAGATAATGAAAGAATGCGGCGTCAGCCTTGTGCATAACCCCTCCAGCAATATGAAGCTCGGAAGCGGCATTGCGCCGGTCGTAAAGGCTCTTTCCACCGGAGTAAACGTGGCTCTGGGAACCGACGGCACTGCCAGCAACAATAATCTCAATATGTTCGAGGAACTGCACCTTGCCGCGCTTCTGGCGGCCGGGTCCGCCTGCGACCCTGCGGCGATCAGCACCGCGCAGCTTATGGACATGGCTACGCTGAACGGAGCGAAGGCTATGGGCAGGACCGACACAGGCGTGCTCGCTCCGGGAATGAAGGCTGATATATGCGCTGTCTCGGCCGCGGCTCCCCATATGCATCCAAACGCGGACACTCTGGGGCTTCTCTGTTACAGCGCCCAGGCTTCCGACGTCTGCATGACTATGGCGGACGGCAAAATATTGTATGAAAATGGCATATATACCACTCTTGACAAAGAAAAAATCCTGAGTGAATTAGAAAAAACAGTTGACGACATCGCCGCAAGATAGTATTATGGAAAAAATTGGGAAGTTGATAGAGGGATTGCCTGTTGTTCTGGCCTCCGGCTCGCCGAGGCGGATAGCAATGCTCAGGGATATCGGAAAGGATCCGGTCATCCTGCGTCCGGAATGTCCGGAGACAGTTCATACAGGCCTCACGCCGCGGCGCATGGTAATGGCGCTGGCGCTCAGAAAGCTGCTGTGGGTCAGGGAAAACCTGCTCACGGAAAGTCTCCCGGATGACTTTTTAATGCTTTCTTCGGACACGGTGGTCAGCTTCAGGGGCGAGATACTCGGAAAGCCTGCCGACGAGGCCGACGCCTTCAGGATGCTGAAGGAGATGAGCGGCAATAAGAATACTGTTTATTCAAGCTGCTGCGCCTGGCACAGGGCAAGCGGCTCGCTGCAGCTTTTCTGCGACAGCACGGATGTGTATTTCAAGCCCTATACAGACGACGATATAAAGGCCTACATAGCCACCGGCGCCCCCATGGATAAGGCCGGCGCCTACGGCATACAGGAAGGCTTTGACGTATACGTTGAAAGGATCGACGGAGAGGAGGATACGGTCATAGGATTTCCCATGACCAGGCTGCTCAGGACGTAAAGGACCTTGCGATGTATTACGAAATAAAGACAGGGAGCGTAATGATCAGGGAACTCCCGTCATCCGAACGTCCGCGCGAGAAAATGATCTCGCACGGCGTTTCTTCTTTATCGAACGCGGAGCTTCTGGCGGTGCTGATAGGAAACGGCACGGGAGGCTGCTCAGCCATCGATCTCTCCAACCGAATCCTTGCTTTGGAACCTTCGATCTCCGGACTTTCCGGTTATCAGCCGGAGGAGTTCATGAAGATCCCCGGCATAGGCTGCGCCAAAGCGTGCTCGCTGGTGGCCGCTATAGAGCTCGGAAGGCGCATTTCGACCACGCCGAGGCACAGCGCCGTAAGCTTCTCCAACCCGGAACAGGCCGCGTCGCTCTTTATGGAGGAGATGCGCTGCCTCAACAAGGAAAAGTTCCGCATAGCCATGCTCAACTCCAAGAACGAGCTGATCATGAAGCAGGACATATCAGTCGGCGGGATCAGCAATTCTTCAGCGCATCCCCGCGAGGTATTCGCCGAAGCGGTCAGGAAGGGCGCCAACGGCATAATACTTGTGCATAACCATCCGAGCGGGGATCCGACCCCCAGCGCGGCGGACATAGCGATAACAAAGCAGCTCTGCGAGGCGGGACAGATACTCGGCATCAGGGTTCTCGACCATATCATCATAGGCGACGGGATATATACCAGCTTCAAGAACAAGGGACTTCTTTAAAACCGCTGTTTTTGTCGGCACAAAGAGCCCGGAATGTGGTAGAATTATCGTCACAGTAATTTTACGGGAAGTAAACTATGGGACAGCTTATTTTGATCACATCCGGCAAGGGCGGTTCGGGCAAAACGACTTTTGCCGTCAACCTTGCACACATATACGCTTCGGAAGGGCTGAGGACGCTTGTGCTCGACCTTAACCAGTGCCTTCGCAACGCCGATATTTACATGGGCCTTGAGAGCGACATTATCTTCGACCTCGGCGACGTGCTCAGCGGCGTCTGCAGGCTGGAAAAAGCCATAGTACAGGACGAGCGCAGCGAGAATCTTTTTCTGCTATGCTGCCCTCAGCAGCGCAACATAGAGGAATACGCGGGCAAGCGTCTGCCGGAGCTTTATTCGAGGCTCAGGTCGGACTTTGACGTGGTCATAATAGACCCTCCGACCGGATTCGGAGAGCTCTTTTCCGCCGTGGCCAAAGGCGTGGACAGGGCTGTCACGGTCATCACCCCGGACCATCAGGCTCTGCGCAACGGAGACACCGTTGACAGGCGTCTTGAGGAACTAGGAATAAGGCGCAGATGCTTTGTCGTTAACCGCGTCGTTCCGGAGCTCTGGGGCAGCGAGGAGCTTCCCGGGCTTGAGGAGATGACCCGCACGATGCGCTGCAGGCTGGCAGGCGTGCTGACCGAAGACAGCGGGGTGCACATCGGAAACAACTCCGGAAGACCGTGCGCGTCGGACCACGATTCATACCTGTACGGAGTCTTCAGAAACATCGCTCTCAACGCGGATATATAACTTTTCGCTAAAAAGGATCCCGAAATATACAAAACTAATGTAGAAAGGGGTTCTTTTTGTATTGAAAATATCTTAAAATTGTTATAAAATACATTGGTTTGTTATATCACATGTTTAACACAGGGAGGTTCGATGATGCTGTATGCAGCAGTAGGTATCGTTTCTCTGCTTGTCGGAATACTTGTTGGTTACATTTTACGTAAGAACTCGGCAGAAAAGACGATTGGGAGCGCCGAAACACAGGCGAAGAACATAATCCTGGACGCAGAGAACAGGTCCGAGGCAATAAGAAAGGAGACAGTGTCAGACGCAAGACACGAAGCTCATCAGATTAAAGCCGAAGCAGAAAGAGATATCAAGGAAAGAAGAGAAGAATTAAAAAGGCAGGAAAACAGGCTCATCCAGAAAGAAAACGCAATAGACAGAAAGACTGAGCAGATCGAACGCAAGGACGAGGCTGCTTCCAGAAAACTGCAGTCCCTGGAGGAGAAGGAAAAAGAAGCCGACGCTTACATAGCTAAGCAGGTCGCCGAGCTGGAGAGGATCTCCGGGTGCACGGCGGAGGAAGCCAAGCAGATGCTGCTTTCCGACATGGAAAAGGACATCAGGCGCGACGCTTCCATAATGATCAGGGATATCGAGGCAAAGGCCAAGGAAGAGGCCGACTCCAAGGCAAAGGAGATAATCACCGGCGCCATCCAGCGCTGCGCCGCGGACCATGTGGCAGAGACCACGGTATCGGTAGTGCCGCTTCCCTCCGACGAGATGAAAGGCCGCATCATAGGCCGTGAAGGCCGCAACATCAGGGCCATCGAGCAGGCTACCGGCGTCGATATCATTATTGATGACACCCCGGAAGCTGTCATTCTTTCCGGTTTCGACCCGGTCAGAAGAGAGGTCGCGAGGCTGGCCCTCGAAAAGCTGATCGTCGACGGGCGCATCCATCCGGCCCGTATCGAGGAGATGGTCGAAAAATCCCAGAAGGAAGTCAACCAGATCATCAAGGCCGAAGGCGAAGCCGCGACGTTCGAGATGGGTATCCACAACCTCCATCCGGAGCTCGTAAAGCTCCTCGGAAGGCTCAAATACAGGACCAGCTACGGTCAGAACGTGCTCAAGCATTCGCTTGAGGTTGCTCACCTGGCAGGGCTTATGGCCGGCGAGCTCGGGCTCGACGTCAAGCTTTCCCAGAGGGCAGGCCTGCTCCACGACATAGGCAAGGCTCTCGACCACGAGATCCAGGGCACCCACGTTGACATCGGTATCGACGTTCTCCGCAAATACAAGGAGTCCGAAGCCGTTATCGACGCCATGGCAGCTCACCACGGGGATTACGAAGCCAAGACTCCGGAAGCGGTGCTCATAGCCGCTGCGGACGCTCTTTCGGCAGCCCGTCCCGGCGCCAGAAGGGAGACGCTCGACACCTACATCAAGAGGCTGCAGACGCTTGAGGAGATCGCGAACACCACTCCGGGCGTCGAAATGTCCTACGCTATCCAGGCCGGCCGCGAGATACGCATCATCGCGAGGCCGGACGAAGTCTCCGACGACGCCATGCCGCTGCTGGCAAGGGAGATCTCCAAGAAGATCGAAAGCGAACTGGAGTACCCGGGCCAGATCAAGGTCAACGTCATCCGCGAGACCAGAGCGGTCGACTACGCAAAATAGTTCAGTATTTTCAAGCGGCTCTCTAAAAAAGGGCCGCTTTTTATTTTAAGTATGTGTTCAGTGATTATATAAGTCCCCTGCGGGCACGCTCTCGCTACCAGGGACCCCTCCCAGCGGTTCTAAGCTCTGCCTTCGCCGTTGGCTCGTCAATCGCTAAGAACCGGGTTCCCCGAGTACCCGTGCGGGGACTTATATAATCGCTTATTTACTCAATATAATCAATCATTTTTTGCTGCTGACTGCGGCTGCCATCGCAATAACATAAAAAGCGGCCCTTTGTTAGAGAGCCGCCTGAAAATACAGATCTATTTTGCGTAGTCGACCGCTCTGGTCTCGCGGATGACGTTGACCTTGATTTGGCCCGGG
>JAFYFK010000171.1 GCA_017543805.1 Bacillota bacterium
ATACAGCAAGACCGGCGGCCTGGCCTTCCTTTTCGGGAACATCGCAAAGAACGGCTGCGTGGTAAAGCGCAGCGCCGTGGCGCCGGAAATGCGCGTCCACTCCTGCCGCGCCAGGGTCTTTAACGGCGAAGAAGCCGCGGTGGAAGCGATCTACGGCGGGAAGATCGTCCCCGGAGACATAGTGGTCATACTCTACGAGGGACCCAAAGGCGGCCCCGGCATGAGGGAAATGCTCGTCCCGACCTCCGCTCTGGCCGGCATGAAGCTCGACAAAGACGTCGCCCTGATCACCGACGGACGCTTCTCCGGCGCGTCGAGAGGCGCGTCCATAGGACATGTGTCTCCGGAAGCCGCTTCAGGCGGCGAGATCGGCCTTCTGCGTGACGGAGACGTCATAGATATAGATATGGACCGTTACACGATCCATGCCCGCGTAAGCGACGAAGAATTCGTTCAGAGGCGAAAGGAACAGATCATCCCGGAGAGCTGGGTCAAAGGAGGGTGGCTTGCCCGTTACCGGAAACTCGTAAGTTCCGCCGACGAAGGCGCGATCCTCAAATAGCTGACCCGCTTACAGACATTCAAAAAGACCCCTTTACGGGGTCTTTTCTGTTTTTTTTCTTACACAAGATGTAACATCCTGCCTTTTCCGGGGTCCATGACGCGGCGGAGCATGTCGAGCGCCTTCTGGTGGCGCAGCTTGACCGCGCCGTAGCTGAGGCTCAGTTTTTCGGCGATATCAGTGAGCGGCATGCGGTCGTAATAGCGCATAACTATGATATCCGTCAGATCCGGGGGCAGCCCCTCCAGAGCGGCGGCAAGTTCTTCAAGCATTTCTCTTTTAAGAACTCCGTCCTCGGGAAGCTCGTCACTGGAAAGATCCTCCGGGAGTTCCTCCGACGGACGCGACTTCCTGAAGTAGTCTATGACAGCGTTGCGGGTTATGGCGTAGATCCACGTTCCCGGCGACGCTTTTTCCGAGTCGTAGCGGTCGCCGGCGGCGAAGACCTTTACGAATACATCTTCGCAAAGATCTTCCGCGTCGTCGCGGTTATTTATCCTGGATCTTATGTAGCCCAGCACCTTGCCGCGGTATTCCGTATAAAGTTTTTCCTGCTCCGCCGGCGTCATCATTTGATTTCCTCCGGCTTGACCTGCGGTTCAGTGATACCCGCCGCGGAAACGAACTCAAGCTCGGAATCGCTGAGTTCCCTAGCCTGCACTCTGGCATGAGATCTGTTGATGACCTTCTGCAGCCGCTCGTTTCCCACAAAGCGCTGCAGGTCAAAAGCCTGATAAAGCATTTTTTCATTCATGGGCTATCACCTGAAATCTTTTCGTTTATGTCATACATCAAAACCTCCCTGAGATATTCCTCGATTCTTTATACGCAATAATCCGCGCCCTGGCAGTCGGTTTTGACGTTTCTCTGTTATTTTGTATTTTACAAATGCTTGCCGAAACTTGCAATACAATTCGGACATAAAAAATACCGGCGCATTGCGCGCCGGTATCTTTCCGTTTTAATGACCGCAGTCTTTCATATCTTCGTGAGAACTGCCGTATCTGGTGCAGCTGCCCGCATAAGGACAGCCTATGCACTTTGTGCCTTTTTTCTTCTCCCTGACGATATATCTGACCGCAAGGGAGACGATGAGCACCACCGCAAGCAGCGCGATGATCGATGCAGTATTCATGCCGCTCCCTCCTCTCATTGGAAATTAAGCCTTTGCAGCGTTGGTCTTCGCGTGCAGTCTGTACTGCTCGTCGAAGTGGGACCTTACCTTCTTACCGATAAGTATAACAGCAAGTACCATAAGCGCAACCGCGATAAGTCCGGGGATGAACGCGGTTCCGAAGTGACCTTCAGTGAACAGAGTTCCGAACTGATAGACCAGGAATGCTACGGTATAGCCTGTACCAAGCTGAAGGCCTATAGCGCCCCAGAGCCAGCCCTTGCTCCTCATCTCGGAGTTCATCGCGCCGATAGCCGCGAAGCAGGGAGGAGTATACAGGTTGAAGAAGAGATATGCAAGTGCAGTTACGGAAGTAAGTCCCATAGCTACAGCAACTTCGTTTGCTCCGCCAAGAAGCTCAAGCTCTTCGGTATCGATAAAGGTAGTGAGTCCGTAAACTACAGCCAGCGTGCCTACAACGTTCTCCTTTGCGATGAAGCCGGTGATAGCCAGCCCTTACACTTCGAT
>JAFYFK010000021.1 GCA_017543805.1 Bacillota bacterium
CTCGACTTCGTCACCCCGGCGCTGGCGGAACATATTTATTCGAAGAATTTTTAAAAGGGGAGGATCACTATGCGGATCATTAAGGTTACAGGGAAGGGGCAGATAAAGCTCCGGCCGGATGTTACAAGGATAACGATGACTGTCGCGGGGGTCGAGCAGGATTACGCGAAGGCGCTGAAGGAATCGTCGGAGAAGACGGAGCAGCTTAAGGATGTCCTGGGCGCGTTCGGCTTTGGGCGCGAGGATCTTAAGACGCTCAATTTCAGCGTGGATACGGAGTACGAGGGCTATCAGGAGGAAGGCATCTGGAAGCAGCGCTTTAAGGGCTACCGCTACAACCATGTGCTGAAGCTGGAGTTCGATTCGGACAACGATCTGCTCGGACGCATACTCTATGCCCTGGCGGCCTGCCCGGTGGATCCGGAATTCCGGATAAGCTATACCGTAAAGGACCAGGAAGCGTCAAAGAACGAGCTGCTCGGCAAGGCTGTCGCGGACGCCAAAGCCAAGGCCGCGGTGCTTGCGGCGGCAGCCGGGGTCACGCTTAAGGATATTCAGACCATCGATTATTCCTGGGGTGAGATAACTTTCGACTGCGCCCCGATGAACAGGCCGCTGATGGCAAAGGCCATGGGCGACAGCTGCGTTGAGGAGAGTCTTTCCATGGACATAGAGCCGGACGACATTACCGTGTCCGACACTGTGACCGTTGTGTGGGAGATCGCTTAGATTTAAAGAGGTCGGCTATTCCTTCCGGATAAGGAAGGCAGAGCTGTCGAGCGTGTCTGTGAACAGCTGCATTGCCTTGGAGAAGTACCGGCCCTTGCGCCAGGATACGAAGATGTCGCGCCTGGAGTATTCCGGCGACAGGCAGTAGAAATGCATGTCTACGTCTTTGTCGCGCATTACGCGGATAAGGGTGTCGCTGACGATCGACGCGGCGATGCCTGTGCGCACATAATTATATAAGTTTACAAGTCTGTCGACTTCGAGCAGCACCTGCGGCTTAAAACCTTCCCGGCGGAAGATCTCGTCGGTGTGTTCGCGGGTGTTGTTTTCTTTATTCATCAGTAAGAACGGAACGTCTGAAAACGCCGAGAGCGGGGCGGGCTTTACGCCTTCCGTGTGACTGCCTTCCAGCACGTCCTCGCGGGTCAGGCGGCATTCGGTAAGGCCGCTGTGGTCGAGCAGGGACGGCACCGCCAGCAGCAGGTATTCCGTGTGGAGGTACTTCATCCCGAAGATCTCCGGGTCCGGGGTCACGTTGTCTATTACAACGTCGATGGTGCCGTTCATGACCCCGTTGATAAGGGTGGTGGAGTTCGCGTCCGTTATGCTGAGATGTATCTTGGGATACTTTGTCATGAAGTCCGCGATGTGCGGCGGCAGGACGAGCGCTGAGAGCAGCTGGTTGCTTCCGATGTTGAGCGACCCTATCTGCATATTGTTGAGGGAGTCGATGTAGTTCTCGAAGTCTTCCTCGATCCTGGACATCTCCTCCGTGACCCTTATGTATTCCGCGCCTACAGCAGTGAGCCTCAGGGGCTTGACCGTTCGGTCGAACAGCGGCTGGCCGAGGTCGTCCTCGATCTTCTTTACCATGACGCTCAGCGAGGGCTGGGGCATGTCCATTTTCTTGGCGGCGTTGGAGAAACTGCCTTCTTTATAAACGGTATATATCAGGTCTTTTTTGTTAAAGTAGCTGCTCATGTTATTATTAGAAAATCAATATACAGATTATATCAAATTGATGAAAGTATTATATGTGATTTATTACCCGATGACAATGGAAAAATTCTCTTTTTTGAGTAATTTTTCGTGATAATCGTTTCGGATAGTGTATAATAAATTTGTGTAATATAATAGCGTCAATACAATACGTTAAATATACCTGTTAAGGAGGGACTGTATGGATAAAAAATACGAAGCTTTATTTACACCGTGGAAGATAGGCAATGTCGAGATCAAGAACAGGATCGTTCAGCCTTCCATGGGCGGCACGTCGCTCTTCGGATGGCTGGAACCCTGCCATTTCGATAAAGAGGCGGCCTACCACATCCTCAACCGCGCCCAGAACAACGTAGGACTGGTGCTGCCCGGCATGCAGTGCGTGCGCGACACCATGGGCAAACGCTGGCTGTACACCAATAAGAAGATGTTCAAGGATCTTGCCGCATGGATGCCCGAATTCCACGCCACGGGTGCCAAGCTCTTTATACAGCTGGCCGGCGGATTCGGCCGTTCCATGGCTATCAACCAGATGATGGTCGACATGCTGGAAAAACCGGCGTTCGGAAAGGTCGCAAAGCCCTTCCTGGATCCGGATTACTGCTGCGCTTCGGCTTCCGAGACACCTAACCGCTGGTATCCGTCCCTCAAGTCCCGCCCGATGACTGTAGATGAGATCCACGAGATGGTCGACGCTTTCGGAAAGACCGCAAAGCTCTGCCAGGATGCGGGCGTAGACGGCGTTGAGATCCACGCTGTTCACGAAGGCTACCTGCTCGACCAGTTCACCATAGCAAACTGGAACTTCCGTACCGACCAGTACGGCGGCTCTTTCGAAAACCGCTACCGCTTCCCGGTTGAGATTGTTCAGGAGATCAAGAAGCAGTGCGGCGATGACTTCCCCGTATCCCTGCGTTACTCGGTCGTTTCCAAGACCAAGGACTGGGGCGTCGGCGCTGTTCCCGGAGAAGAATTCGAGGAATTCGGCCGCGACATGGAAGAGTCCGAAAAGGCCATCAAGTATCTGGAGGAAGCCGGATACGACATGTTCAACTGCGACAACGGAACCTACGACGCGTGGTACTGGGCTCATCCGCCTGTATACATGCCGCATAACTGCAACCTTCCGGAAGTCGAGCACATCAAGAACTTCACCACTAAGCCGGTCGTATGCGCGGGCAAGATGGAACCGGAGGTTGCCGCTGCGGAGATCGCCGCGGGCAGACTGGACGCTGTCGGCATAGCCCGTCAGAACCTGGTAGATCCGGAATGGGTCAACAAGATCCTCGAGGGCAGGGAAGAAGAGATCAAGCCCTGCATCAACTGCCACAACGCGTGCTTCAACTTCAGCAAATCCAAGAGCACCGCAAATACCCAGAGCCTCTACGATTCCATGCATCTGGCACGCTGCGCCCTGACCCCGTCAACGATGCAGCACGAAAGATACAAGATCGTTCCGACCAAGAACCCGAAGAAGGTCGCCATCATCGGCGGCGGCATCGGCGGCATGGAGGCAGCTCTGGTGCTCCACAAGAGAGGCCACAAGCCCGTCATCTTCGAAAAGAGCGACAAGCTCGGCGGAATGTATCTCTACGCTTCCGCGATGTCCTTCAAGGAAGCTGACAAGAAGCTGCTCGACTGGTACTACAGAGAGTTGGACAAGGCCGGCATCGAAGTGCGCTACAACATGGAGATCAACGCTCCCAACACTCTCAGAAGAGAGTTTGACGAGATAATCGTTTCCACCGGCGCTGTTCCCAAGACTCTGCCGGTCAAGGGCTTCAACAAGTGCATCACATTTAAGCAGCTGCTGCTCAAGGAAGTCGACGCCGGCGATAAGATCGTGTTCTTCGGCGGCGGCCAGTCCAGCTGCGAGGCCGCTTACGAGATGGTCCTCCAGGGCAAGCACCCGATGATCGTCGAATTTGCCGACGACCTTATCGTCACCCCGGGCACCTGCCTCGCCAACAGCTCGTTCCTCCGCGACATGCTCGCGTTCAAGAAGGTTCCTGTTTACCTCAAGCACACCATCACCGAGATCGGCGACGGCTATGTAAACGTAAAGGGACCGGACGGAGAGTTCAAGATCGAGTGCGACAGTGTTGTCAGCGGCATCGGTTTTGTCCCCGCGCCGATCGCGCCGGACGACAAGAAGGTCAAGCGCATCGGTACCTGCGAGAAGTGGGGCAACCTGCGCGACGTAGTCTGGAGCGCATGGGACGTCTGCATGAAGATCTAAGATCTGAAAAAGCTCATAATAAGACCGGGATGCCGCTGGATCGGCATCCCGGTTTTTTATTGCTTTTGTTTTGCGAGGCAGAGCACCCGCGTAGCGTTTATTATGAGCTGTCTGCGGGTTACGGTACCGTTTTTAAGGCCTTCCAGCAGCGCTTTATAGTCGCCCTTGCTGCCCGGCATCACCAGGTCGCCTCCGGCCGCGGCTATTTTTGCGGCGTTGGGGGCGGGGTACTTGTTTTTCCCCATGTTCATGACTGCAAGGATCCAGTCGGTCATTACGAGGCCTTTAAAGCCGAATTCCGCGCGGAGGATGTCCTGTATCAGCCCGCGGTGCTCTGATGTGTGCGTGCCGTTGAGCAGGTTGTAGGAGGTCATGAGGGCGAGGGGCCGGCTTTCTTTCACTGCAGTCTCAAAGCCTTTAAGGTAGATCTCGCGCATGGCGCGTTCGCTGACGAGGCTGTTGTTCCCGTAGCGGTTGGTCTCCTGGTTGTTGGCGGCGAAGTGCTTGAGCGTCGTGCCGCGGCCCGGGTGCTTCTGCACTCCGTTTGTTATCGCGGCGGCGAATTTTCCGGAGAGGAGCGGGTCTTCGGAAAAGTACTCAAAATTGCGGCCGCAGCGTATGTCCCTGTGGATGTTGAGCGCCGGGGCCAGCCAGAGGTCTGTGCCGAAGCGCTCCATCTCGTCGCCGACTATGTCTCCGCACTGCTCCGCAAAGCTGAAGTTCCAGCTCTGGGCGAGTGCTGTTCCGATGGGGATGGCGGTGCAGTTCTGCTCGAAGATCTCGCCTTTTGGTCTGCCGTTCCCGCCGAGGCGTTTCATGACGAACGCGGCAGGGGCGGGCATCAGTTCCGTTATGCTCTCCGGCATGCCTCCGTCCGCGGCGTGGACGCCTTTGTCGTCGCGGGTGTACCGGCGGCTGAGGCGAAGGCCGGCGGGACCGTCCGCCATTACCAGAGAGGGTATGCCTTTATCTTTAAAGCTTATCGTTTCGCCGGCGGCGCCGGCGACGGACTGCGAGGCCTCACCGATGACGCTGAGCGAGCCTTTCAGGTTGAAGGCTCCGGTATTGATCAGGCAGAGCTCCTCGTCGCTGAGGGTCTCGGCGAGAGGGTCGACGGGGTGCTGCAGTTCGTAGCTTACAGTTTCGGTCCGGAAGGCCGCCGCGTCGACATGGATGACAGGCAGGCCGTCTATCGCTTCTTCCCGGGGCTTTTCCGGCTTCCAATCCTTAAAGTCAGGCTTTCCGAGGCAGTTCCTGACCTTCTTCGTGACCGCTTCTCCGTCAATGCGGATGACGGCAGCTGCGTCTGTGTCTCTGCTGGAATTGCCGGCCCGCAGCACGTAATCGCCGGGCTCGAGGATCCACGCCGCGCGCTCTTCGTCGTAAGAAGACAGATCGCGCAGGTCAAAGCTCAGCGTGAGTTTCTGCTCTTCGCCGGGCTTAAGTTCTTCTGTTTTGCCAAAGGCTGCCAGTGTCTGGTACGCCTTGTCCAGCTTTCCCTGAGGCTGGGAAACGTAAAGCTGAACGACTTCTTTGCCGCTGTGTTTTCCTGTGTTCTTTACGGAAACGTCAATACTGACTGTCCCGTTTTCTTCTGTTGCGTTTCCCGCGGCGATCTCAAATTCCGTATAGCCCAGGCCGAAACCGAAGGGGAAAAGGGGGTCTCTGCCGGCGCTGTCGAAATAGCGGTAGCCGACATAAATGCCTTCTTTATAGCGCGTGTCGTAACGGTCGCCGAAGCTTCCTACGGAGGCGTAGTCGTCCCACGCGCTCCAGGTCGTCGACAGTTTCCCGGAGGGCGCGCTTTTCCCGAGGATAATGTCCGCCAGTATGTTTCCGGTCTCCGCGCCGAGCTGGCTCAACAGCAGGATATTGCGGACTTCACTGACGGGGGAGAGGTCGACCGGGCCGCCCACGTTCAGGACCAAAAGGAACTTCTCGTATCTGCGGTCAAGCGCTAGTATGTCATGCTTTTCGGTCTCTGTCAGAAGGATGTCGCCGGGGACAGGCCTGCGGTCGGAGCCTTCGCCGGAGATCCGCGACAGCACGTAGACAGCCGCACCGTCGCCGTAGTTCAGCGGAAGGCTGTATTCCGGCTCCGGCATTACGGCGCCCATGCTGTCCAGCACCGCGAGCGTTCCGCGCTTTAATGCCGAGCGCTTAAGGCCGCGGATAAAATCCTTTTTGGCTTTTGCGTATATTTCATCGTAGCTGTCCATCCAGGCTTTGGTCGTGACGCGGAAACCCGCCGCTTCCAGCCCGTCTTCAGCTGTGGCGAAGTATCTTGAATTAACTTCCCCGGACCCTGTGCCGCCTTTAACGGTGCGGCGCGCTCCGCTGCCGTACAGCGCAAGGCTGCAGGGACCGTCGAGCGGAAACGCCACGTCGCGCTTCAGCAGGACCGCACATTCGGCGCCGAAACGCCTTAAGATATCGCTGTGTTCTTTTTCGTAATCGTTCATGCTGACTGCTCCTTTTACTGATAGTTTAGCAAATCAGACACGCGCTGCATAATAAAAGATTTTCCAACTCGCTGTTTAAGGGTATAATAAGCGTAAAGAAAACTCTGTTTATGACCGGAGGGATTTAGATCATGAAACAATTTAGGACTGTTCTTCGGTCTCTGA
>JAFYFK010000172.1 GCA_017543805.1 Bacillota bacterium
ATCGACGACATCAACTACAATATGGACCACTTCGACTTTGCGCTTGCCGCCCAGAAGATCAACAATCTTATCTGGGATGAGTTCTGCGACTGGTACATAGAGCTGACCAAGGCAAGGCTGCACGGCGAGGACGAAGAGGACAAGCAGACCGCGCGTTTCTGCCTGCTGGAGGCCCTGCGTACCATGCTCAGGCTGCTGCACCCGTTTATGCCGTTCATCACGGAAGAGATCTGGGGCTTCCTGCCCGGAGAGGGCTTCCTGATGTCCGACTCCTGGCCGAAGAGCACGGGAGAGGCGTACGCGGAAGACGTTGCCATACTGGAGCTGTCCAAGGACATAATCAAGGCTGTCAGAAACATCAGGGCAGAGACCGGCGCCGCGCCGTCAAAGAAGCTGCACGCGGTCATCATCGCCGATGCCGAACACCTCAAGGCCGCCGAGGCAGGCGCTGAGTACATCAGGAACCTCGCAAACCTCGAGGCTCTGCAGATCCAGCCCGCCGGCACCGCGGCTCCCGAAGAGGCCAAGTCCGCCGCGCTGCCCGGAGTCGAGGTCTACGTTCCGCTCGACGAGCTGCTCGACTACAAAGCAGAGTTCGAGCGCCTCATCAAGGAGCGCGACCGCCTTGAGAACGAAGTGAAGCGCACCGAGGGCAAGCTGGCTAACGAGCAGTTTGTTTCCAAGGCTCCGGAAAAAGTCATCAACAACGAGCGCGAAAAACTCGCCAATTATAGAGACATGCTGGCCAAGACACTGGCAAGGATCCCGGAGGTCGAAGCCAAGCTCAAGTAAAAAAACAGCCTGTGGCGGCAGGACCCGTCACAATATTCCATATAATTCGGAGGATAAACTGTTGGAAAAGAAAAAGATCATCGAATTAAAAGGTATATGCAAATCGTTTGACGGAGAAAAAGTCTTAAACGACATAAACCTCGACATATACGACAACGAATTCGTGACCATGCTGGGGCCTTCGGGCTGCGGCAAGACAACAACGCTGCGGATAATAGCCGGCTTTGAGACGCCGGACAGCGGCGAAGTGTACTTCGACGGCAAAAAGATCAACGATCTTCCTCCGTACAAAAGACATATAAACACGGTATTCCAGAGGTACGCTCTGTTCCCGCATCTCAACGTCTACGAGAATATAGCGTTCGGGCTGCGCGTTGCCAGGCGTTCCGATGACGAGATATCCGAACGCGTAAAGGAGATGCTGAAGCTGGTCAACATGAGCGGTTTTGAAAAGCGCCACGTTACCACGCTTTCCGGCGGCCAGCAGCAGAGAGTCGCCATTGCCCGCGCGCTGATCAACAAGCCGCGCGTGCTGCTTCTCGACGAGCCTCTCGGCGCGCTGGATCTTAAGCTGCGCAAGGATATGCAGCAGGAGCTTAAGAACATCAGGAAGCAGACCGGGATCACCTTTATCTACGTCACCCACGACCAGGAGGAGGCGCTGTCCCTCTCCGACCGCGTGGTCGTAATGAACGCCGGCGAGATACTCCAGGTCGGCGAACCGATCGACATCTACAACGAGCCCGCCAACGCCTATGTCGCGGACTTTATCGGCGAATCCAACATACTGGACGGCATTATGGAGGACGATTACCGCGTCCGCGTCGCCGGCCGCAGCTTTGAATGCCTCGACAAGGGCTTCGCCAAAAACGAGCCTGTCGACGTGGTCATCCGCCCCGAGGACGTGGACGTCGTTCCGCCGGAAAAGGGCATGCTCACCGGACACGTGACCCAGGTCACCTTTATGGGCGTGCATTACGAGGTCATCGTGGAGATCGACCACTTCAAGTGGATGATACAGACCACGGACTATGTGGCGCCGGATTCGGACATAGGCATCGAGATGGTGCCGGACGCCTTCCACGTCATGAAGAAGTCCGAATACTCCGACCTCTTCGGCGACTACTCATCCTACAGCTTTGAGCACGAGCTGCTCTCCGAAAACATCGAAGAGGAGGAGCTTGAGGAATGAGGAAACGCCGTATCTCCAACCTGGCCGCGGCGCCTCATATCGTCTGGAGCATCCTGTTCATCATAGCGCCGCTGATTTTCGTAGTTTACTACACGCTCACAGACCTGAACGGGGAATTCACAACGGAGAACATCACGCGCCTGTTTACGGGCAATTACGTGCAGATCTTCGTCAATTCGCTGTGCCTCGCGCTGATAGCGACAGTCATCTGCCTTGTGCTGGCGTATCCGCTGGCGTACATACTCTCCGGGATGAAGGAGCGCCGCCAGAAGATAATGATACTTCTGATAATGCTGCCGCTCTGGATGAACTTCCTCATCACCACCTATTCCTGGATGACTCTTCTCGAGGATACCGGCGTAATAAACACCCTGCTGGACAAGGTCGGACTCGGGCCGGTGCACATGATAAACACCCCCGGCGCCATCATCTGCGGCATGGTGTTCTGTTTCCTGCCGTACATGATACTGCCCATATATTCCGTTATGGCGGGCATTGACGTCAAACTGGTCGAGGCCGCCAGAGACCTCGGCTGCAGCGACCGCCAGGTCATAACCAGGGTCATAATGCCCATGTCGCTTTCCGGGGTCATCTCCGGCGTGACTATGGTCTTTGTCCCTTCGGTCAGCACCTTCTATATCTCGCAGAAGCTGGGCGGCGGAAGCTACCAGCTTATCGGAGACACCATCGAAAGCTACTTTACCGGCACCGCCATCAACTTCCACTTCGGCGCCGCGCTGTCCATGGTCCTGATGATACTGATACTCATCTCCATGGCGGTCATGAACCACTACACTGACGGCCATGCCGCGGAAATGAGGCCGATGGTATGAAGAAGGTCTTTTCAAACATATATCTGTTCCTCATATTCCTGTTTCTGTACGCTCCGCTTATCGTAATGGTGCTTATCTCCTTCAATTCCGGGGATTCCACCACGCAGATGGAGGGGCTGTCCTTAAAGTGGTATCACGAGGTGTTCCGCGACCACGCCACGCTGATGGCGTTCCGCAACACTATGGTGCTGTCCGTGCTGGCTGCGGTATTCGCGACCGTGATAGGCACGCTCGCCGCTGTCGGAATTCACCGCATGCGCTCGAAGAGATTCAGGAACGCCGTGCAGTCGGTCACAAATATACCCATGATGAATCCGGACATCGTTACCGGTATCTCGCTGATGCTGCTCTTCGTTTTTGCGGCAAACCTGCTGCAGACGGAATCCACGCTGTCCTTCTACACGCTGCTGATAGCGCACATCACGTTCTGCCTGCCTTACGTCATCCTCAACATACTGCCCAAGCTGAGGCAGATGGACAGAAACATTCCGGAGGCCGCGCAGGATCTGGGCTGCACGCCTTTCCAATCCTTCATGAAGGTCGAGCTGCCGTTTATAATGCCCGCGGTCTGGACCGCGCTGATAAT
>JAFYFK010000173.1 GCA_017543805.1 Bacillota bacterium
CCGTGATCTCCCGTCAGGATCGCGAGGTCGTCCGCCCGTACATCGACAAGTACCGTCTGAACAAGCTGGCGCAGGGCGCCGGCCTGAACAAGTACAGCGCCACCGTCGCTAATGATCTCGGCCGTGCCAAGATCGTTGAGACGCTGCTCAAGGCCAAGGCCGAGCTGGCGAACAACTACGCTCCGACCGGCAAGCAGGTCGTCTACATCGGCGAGACCAACGCCGTCGAGATGAAGCTGGCGGATCAGGTCATCGGCATCGACAAGATCGCCGAGCAGCCAATCGTCAACGGCGTCCTGTACAAGCTCGCCGGTATGCAGCTCAACATCGTCCCCGATGTGTACATGCCGACCAACTGCGCGTTCCTGATCGTGACCAAGGGCTCCGCCTGGGCGCCTGTCAAGATCGCGATGAGCCGCGTCCTCGACGAGCATCCGGACTTCTACGGCCCGGTCGTGCAGCATCTCCAGTATCACGACTGCTTTGTCAACGACGCGCGCAAAAACACCATCTATGCGTGCTGGACTGCGGCGGAGTCCGTCGTGCATCCCACCTGATAAGACCACGAAGCCCCGGCTATCCGGCCGGGGCTTTTCCCAAAAGGAAGTGATTTAGTGGCTACGACAGCACAACAGGTATTCGATACCGCCGTATCCCTGATGGACGAGATCAGCGAGACCGGCGCGACCGACACCGAAGATACCGCCGAATACAAGCGACGGACACTCTATATCCTGAATCTTCTGCGCGGCGAGCTCTACCCGTTTTCGGACACCTACGAGCAGGCGGAAGCCGGGAAGCGGCCGATCGTCGGATTGATCCAGAGCTTTGAGGACGAGATTGGACTTGACGACTATATCTGCCAGAGCGTTATGCCGCACGGGCTGGCCGCATATCTGCTGCTGGACGAGAACCCGACGAGCGCGTCGTTCTTCAATCAGCGATACGAAGAGCTCAAAGCATCGCTTACACGCGGGATCTCCCGGACGAGCGAAGACATTGAGGACGTTTACGGCGGGCTGCGCTACAACGAATTCGCATACTGGTGAGGCGGTGAAACATGGCTGAAATCAGAGTCCAGACAAGTGAAAAGATTTTTCAGCTCAAGCAGTTTCTCGGCCTGAACGAGAACCCGGACGGCGACACCAAGCTCAAGTTTGGAGAGGCCGCAGTTGTTCGGAATTTCCGAATCACCCGTGACCGGAACTTACAGCGCCGCCCCGGCACAAAGACCGTTGCGACACTCTGCCCTGACGGCGAACCCGTCAAGGGGCTTTGGGTAGGCATGGTGCATGGCGTGGAGCGGATGCTCTGCGCCTGCCACGGCAACATGTACCACGTCTGGGACAGCGAGACCGGGAAGGTCGAAGCACAGCTCCTCGGCGCGGTCAACACTGACGGCGACGTCTCCGTGTTCGGCTTTGACGGCAACGCCTACATCCTCGACGGTGATGAGTACCGCGTCTTCGACGGTGAGAGCATGAACGTCGTCAAGGGCTACCGGCCGCTTGTGGCGATCGCAGTCCCGCCCGGCGGCGGTGGCGAGACGCTGGAGAACGTGAACCGCCTGACGAACACCCGCCGCTGCTGGATTTCTCCTGACGGCACGGAAGCAACGTTCCAACTCCCCGAGAAAAACATCAAGGGCGTGGACTATGTGCGCGATCTGCTGACCGGGGCGCTCGTCAGCACGGATGACTATACCGTAGATGCAGCAGCGGGAACGGTAACTTTTGATACCGCTCCGGCGCAGGCCGTGAACAGCTACGAGATTGGCTGGACGGTCAGCGCCATGTACAGGCATCAGGTCACGGACATGCACTACGCCGAACTGTACGCCGGGACGCAGGATACCAGAGTTTTCCTGTACGGCGACGGGACGAACAAGTGCATCTACACCGGCATCGACTACGACGGCAAGCCAAGAGCCGACTATTTCCCCGACCTCTACGAATGCGCCGTCGGCGATGAGAACACGCCCATCACCGGCATGATCCGCCACTATTCCGCCCTCATCGCATTCAAGAGCGACTCGACCTGGAGCATCAGCTCTACGGCTCAGACGCTCGCTGATGGTTTGACCATCCCCGCTTTTTACGTCGGGCCTATCAATAAATCAATCGGAAATGATGCACCGGGGCAGGTTCAGCTCGTGCTCAACTCTCCGTTCGCGCTGTTCGGGAACGACCTGTACCAGTGGCAGAACAGCAGCTATTACACGTCGAACCTGACGAGGGACGAGCGGCAGGCGAAGCGCATCTCCGACCGAATCTGGGCGACGCTCCAGAAGTTCGACTCAAAGAAATGCGTCTGCTACGACGACAATCTCAATCAGGAGTATTACATCTGCTACGGCGGCAACGCTCTTGTTTTCAACTATGCGGCTGATGCTTGGAGCTATTACACGGGCTTTCCGGCAAGCTGCCTGTGCAGCGCAGACGGCGAGCTGTACGTCGGCACGACCGACGGCAGGGTTCTGCATGTCAGTTATGCTTACAACTCCGACGACGGCGAGGCGATAGATGCCTACTGGGAGTCCGGCTCCATGTCCTTCAATCAGGACAACATGCGGAAGTATTCGGCGGCAACGTGGATCGGCATCAAACCCGAGGAAAATTCCGAAGTATGGGTCTCTGTCAGAACTGACCGAAAAGTGACAAACAGCATGAAGATCGCCACGAGCTCGAAGTTCGACTTTGGGAGCATCAACTTCGCGGATTTCTTGTTTGCAACGAACAACATGCCGCACATGTACCGTCGGAAGCTCAAGGCAAAAAAGTTTGTGTTCTACAAGCTGATTTTCAGGGCATCCAGCACGACATCCAGCGTTACGGTGCTGGCCGCAGACATCAAAGTCCGGTACCCCGGCAACGCAAAGTAGGAGGTAAGGCATGGCTTTTACAACCTTTACGGGAGAAGTCAATAACATTTCGCAGCTCTCCGATACCCCAACACTGACGGAGGGCCTGTCCCCTGACGAACTGAAAGCCAGGTTTGACCTTGGCAATGTCAGGATCAAGGATTACATCAACAACACCCTGCTCCCACAGCTCGAGAACGCCAGCGCGGCGGCAAGCCTTGGCGCGGTAAGCGTAAGTGGTTTCGAACAGTTTTCCACTGTGCAGACGGCGCTTGCGCTCATTATCAGCCACATCCTCAACCTTGAGGACGAAATTGGCGGGTCGGCATCCATCGGCGACGGCTCAGTTACGACGGTGAAGCTCGCAGACAGCGCTGTCACAGAGGATAAGATTGGAGCCGGAGCCGTTTCCAAGGAAAAGATCGCGAATAACGCTGTCAGTACGCTGCTCACGGCAAATGTCGGAATGACCTGGGCGGGCAGTGGCCCATATACTCAGACCGTAACGGTTTCTGGCGTTCGAGCTTCCGACACCCCGATTATCGACATGGTTATGACCGGCACGTTCTCCACCGACAAAGAACGTCTTGCTGAATTCTCCAAAATATATCGGGCGGTTACGGCGGACGGGTCGATCACCTTTTATGCCGACGAGAGGCCGACTAAGGCATTTTCGGTTCGGATGCTGTGCGTGAGGAAGTGACGTTATGGGAGAAGCATTTATTGTGAGACGCGGCGGGAAAACCGCCTCCTACGCCGTTATTGGCGTCACCATCCCCAGCGGCAGCACTGTTACCTGTGTAAAGGGCAGCGTAAGCTTGAAAGCAAACGGGAGCGGAACCAACGTCTATTTCAATGTGCCGGAGGCCGGGGATTGGGTTGTTACGATTGCGGACGGCGCAAAAACCAAAAGCCAGACCGTCACCATCAGCGCGGCGGGCCAAGTCGAAAAGCTCACGATGGCATACGGGCTCGTGCTTATTTCCGGCGGCGTGGTGCAGAATCCGAGCGCGTGGACGGCGGATGATATGACCGCACAAAGCGGTAGCGGATATGTCGATCTTATCATGTCTCATGCGGCCTACGAGCAAGGCATGTATGCAATCCCGGTAAACCTGACCGAGTATTCCAAGCTCACAATCGAAGCGAATAACGCCGGAAGCACCTCAGACCAGTACCCGAATTACAAATGGCTCAAGGCTGCAATCAAGCAGACGACAGACCCGAGCGAGCCACAGACATCCGGCGAATATATCAACTTGGAGACTGTCGGTTCAAAGACGACGCTTGAACTTAATGTGAGCGGCAAAACCGGAACATGGTATGTCGGCTTTTACGGTCACGGCTTAGATGTTACCGTTGATCCGAGCCAGCCGCTGTACCTTGAATCGATTGCCCGCGTCTACAACATGTCGCTGAACTGAGGAGGAGCCTATGAAAGAAATAATCAGACTCCAGACTGCGGAGCAGGCGTTCGACATTGACATTGCACCGGACGACATTGCGGCAATGCGCATCACCTACGAGCAGGACGGCGCAACTGTTATCGAGAAAGACAAGGATGACCTTGTGTTCTCCCCTCTCGAAGACGACGATTGCGGTTTCTTGTATCGAGCTGAGTTTACGTTCACGCAGGCCGAGACGAAGCTGTTCAACGCAAATTCCAACGTGACCGTGCAGCTTCATGTTCTGACCACTACAGGGCAATCGCTCCCGTCACATCAGTGGTCGGTAGAAATCTACCCGATCCTCAACGACACGATTCTGGAGGTAGAGGCATAATGGCAAACGATTTCAAAGTCCGGTTCTACAGCGGAATCGGCGCGAGAGGCCCGCAGGGGCCGAAGGGAGACAAAGGAGATAAGGGGGCAACCGGCGACCGTGGCCCAGCAGGGTATCACTTCACTCCGGAAGTCAACTCGAACGGCGACCTGAGCTGGACGAACGATGGCGGCCTGACCAATCCCAAGACCGTCAACCTCACCGATAAATTTGTCAGTACGGTAGATGCTGCGAGGTCGGCTGTCGGCGCACTCAATTCCGACGTACAGGCGCTCGATGTGAGCATTTCCGACGCGGACGCTGCGATTGAGCAGGCAAGGGATGCCGTCAATGCGATTGAGGAGCAGCGCGACGAGATCATGGAATCAATCGCTGCTGCCGCAGAACTCGGGACGGACACGTCTCTTTCTACTCCCGGCATGGCCGCAGACGCGGAAGCTGCCGGTACGGCGATCAAGACCATCAGAAACGGCCTTTTCGCAGATGTGAATAGCCCCGACAATTGGGCTGTCGGAGCAATCAGCAGCTCCAGTGGAGCTAATTCCTCATCCACGACGAGACTGCGTACGTCAGGCTATCTACCGAAGGGCGTTTCCAAGATTACCGTGGCAGACGGGTATCGCTTCATTCTCTTTGGTTACGACGGGAGCGCTTACAAGGGAACGTGGAACGGCGCATCATTTACGAAAACCGGCAACTGGAGAACTGAAGAAGTCAACCTGTCCTTGCTACCCGATTACAACTACAAGCTTGTTTTGGCGAGGAGCCCTGATTCTGGGACGATGACAACAGCCGAGGCCGTAAACATCACACTTTATGCTGTAACGGATGAAACCCTCTCAATGGAAGGGAAGGCAGCGGACGCCAAGCGAGTTGGCTATTATATCAACAGATCGCTTACATATCGCGGTTCTCTGACGTCCAACGATAATCTGGACGATATCTGGACGCCCGGAGTGTGGCGAGTCAATCTTTCCAATCGCCCGGCAGGCTGCCCAACCGTGAATGCTGGAACGTTTTTGGTCATAGGTGAAACGACTACGACGGTCACACATTCCCAATTCTTTGTATCAATTTCAAATCACATATTCTTCCGATATGGGACGTCCAGCGACAATCAAAGGGAATGGCGCGAAATCAGCAGCGATGCGCTGCCTTTTATCCGCGCGGCGAAAAAAGTCTTCACCAGCCTCAGTATTGCCAAAGGGGTGTGGACGAGAACCGGCGTTTATCTTGGCAACGATGTAAAGTCTGTCTGCAACAAGGATATCATCGAAACAAAAAAGGGCGCTGCCTACAATATGCTCGTTGACGATGGATGGGCCTACACGACCTGGGAGGGCAATTCGGCGAATGCGCTGAATAAGACCCACTATCTGAGCAGAGATAGCAGGCTGATCGCTGCCGGGAATTACATTGGAATCCATTTTGTCAAGCTCGATTCGGACGGGGAGCCTGTCAACACGGCGGTCAGCGAATGGGACGACAGTGTTGTGATGATGAAAGTCGGTGGTGAATCCGAAGCCTCCGGAGATTCTTCATTTTCTCAGTACGTCCACGATCTGCCAGAAAGCGTCGGACAACTCAATGTTGTGCTCAGAGCTTACCAGATGACGAAGATTCAGTACATGGCAGCAGCGACACTCCCGCTGCACAGCGGCGGCAGCGTCTCTGTCACGGTCAGGGATGTACCGGCCGGAACTGAGCTTGTCGGCGTTCCTTACTCGTCGATGCGCGATGAGATGAGTTATATCCCACAGGCAATTTCTTTCGACACGTTCATGTCCGCCATCCAGAATCCGAACAGCTATATCTATACCCGCCACTACGAGCAGACGGATAGGTGGTACAACGCCCGGTGCTATTACGGTACAGTGTGCTCAGCTATGGTCGGCTATGTCTACGGCATTGAAAACGCGATTCTTACGACAATTTCGTTTGCGAACTACCCAGGGTTAGAACCGCTGCCGGAAGAACAGCAGGCGGTCGAGTATCTCAAACTTGGGGATATGCTGAACAAAGCAGGTACACATATTGTCGTGATCACAGATATCGTCCGGTCGAACCGGGGAAGAATCGTCAGCATTGAGATTTCGGAGGCGTCAAAGCCGCTTTGCAGATCTGCTGTTTACACGCCTGAACAGTTCAAAACGTCGTATCTGGACAACGGTTTCGTAGCGTATCGCTACGCGAACATCGCCGACGTCCCTTACGATCCGTCACCCTGGGTACATGTTGACAGCACCGAGACCGGCGAGCCTGTCTACGACACGGCGCTGTCTCCAAGGCGCGGCGATAAAGCGAACTGGCGGCTCGGCGAGACGGTCGAGATCGACGTGCTTGACGCCGGAAGTTTCACTGCCTATGCACTCAAGAACGTCACGACCGGCGTCACTGTCGCACAGGGCAGCATCCCGGAATCAAATCTCATCACCTTCGCCAATTTGTCGGACGGGCATTATTCCGTGAATCTGACGGATGGCAGTAACGACTCCGCATCGGTCTACTTCGATGTCATCGAGACGACCGTGACCTACGAGGCTCTTACGAACGGCCGGGTGAAGGTCAATTACTCGTCCAGCATCGGCACGCCAAGCGCAGTGTACTGGTGCCACAGGAACCCCAGCGCGTCTGACTACAAGGGCGTCAGGGCGTTCCATATCCTTACGGGCGAGGAAATCGCGGCCGGGACGGTGACACTTACGCATCCGACAGGCGTCACCGGCGTCTATGAAAACCAGTGGTTGATGAGGATGTCGTTCGAGTGCCCGTTTGGCCTGTATGCTTCTGACCTTGCCGATGTAGATGTGTTGTCATGAATGACGACGACGAAAAAGAATTCAGCGGTCTGTTGGAGGACGACTAAATGACTATCGAACAGGCAAAAAGCAAACTTCTCGCATGGGTGTCGGCTCAGGTCGGCGCCCGCGAGGGCGCAAACAATTACAACAAGTATGCGGAAGACCCTCGCTTGACGCAGCTCTACGGCATGGACATGCAGCACCAGCCGTGGTGCGATCTGTTTACCGACGCCGCGTTCATCAACGTATTCGGGTTGGAGCTGGGCGCGGCGATGACGTATCAGCAGATCGGCAGCGGCTCCGCCGCGTGCCGGACGAGCGCACAGTTTTTCCGCGACCACGGCGCTTTCAGCCAGTACCCGGAACCGGGCGACATCATCTTCTTTTTTGCCAGCGGGGCCATCAACCATCAGGGCATTGTGATGCGCGTCGCGGGCGGCTCTGTCGTGACTGTGGAGGGCAACAGCTCGGATCAGGTAGCAGAGCGTGTCTACCAGATCGGCGATAGCAGCATCGCCGGTTACGGTCGACCGGACTGGAGACTTGCGGCGGGCGCGGAAGGCAAAGATGTTGCAGAAAACGCAACAACTGAAACGCCGGACAGCCCGACCATTGACCCGCCGCCCGAAATGATCGACGTCAAGCTGCCCGTCTTGCACAACGGCATGGGCGGATCGGCGGTCGCCGCGATGCAGGGCATCCTTCACTATCGCAAATATTCCCTTGGGCCATATGGCGTTGACGGGGAATTCGGCACCGCGACGCTCGCAGCGCTTCGTAATTTCCAAATCCGCAACGAGCTCGACCCGGACGGTATGTGTGGGCCGGAGACGTGGAAACATCTTTTATCGTAAGGGGGTAGCCCAATGGATGAAGAACTGAGAAAACAGGGGACAGATACGGCCATGGCAAACAGCGGGGCGAAGTCTTACGACAACACCGTCTCGATCGACCGGCTGTATGACGCGCAGCGACAGGCGAAAGCCGCGGAGCTGGAGGCGGCGTATAATCAGGGCCGCTCCAACATCGAGGCGTCCCGGGAGCAGATCGCCCCGACGTATCAGGCGCAGCGCAATGCGGCCGCTGTCGATTGGGAACGCCAGCGTCGCAACTTCCTTGAGGGTGCTGCCCGCAGTGGGATCAACACCGGCGCGGGCTCGCAGGCGCAGCTTGCCATGATGGGCCAGCAGCAGCGGGCACAGACGGCGCTCGGCACGGCGCAGGCGAACGCGGAAGCCGCGGCGGAGCGTCAGCTTGCGGATTTGTATAACACCTATCAGACGAATCTCGGCGCGGCCAATGCCGGCATCGAGGCGCAACGGACGGCGGCGCAGATCGCCGAACGCAGCAAGCAGTATGACCGGGATCTCGCCCAGGCGCAGGCGCTCGCACAGTACGGGGACTTCTCCGGCTACGGTAGGGTCTACGGGGACGACGCGGCGCGGCGCATGTCTGACATGTGGGCAATGCAGAACCCGGACGCGGCGTATATCACCGGACATATTACGCAGGGCCAGCGGGACAACATCAAGGCGGGCCGGCCGATCAACCAAGGGCTTGACAGCAGCGGCCAGCCGGTCGTCCCTGTGGGCGGCGGTTACAGCGACCCGTGGGCCTACGGCGGCAGCGGATGGAACGGAAGCGGTTCTACGCCGTCTGAATCGCCTGAACCGACTGACACAGCAAGAATCGCACAAGCGGCAATTGACGCAGCACGGCAAGGCGGAGCATCCGTTTATCAGGGTGAATCCGGAATTAGAGGCGTGCTTGACAGGGCCGTTGATAGCGGCGAAATCTCGCAGCATCAAGCCGATGTGGCGGCGCAGGCTGCTCTTGAATACTTGAGATGGGGCGGCAGATCTTAACAACACAATGCAGGTGATGTGACATGAGCATTTTAGACGAACTTGCAAAAGTGGGAAGCGGTACGGCTACGGTTGGCAATCAACAGTCTGGGTCTACCAATGCAAATCAGGGGCAGCAGATCACTGTTGCCCCTCGCCGTATGAGCGGGGAGGAACGGGCAGAGCAAAACGCGCCGGCGGCTCCGAAAGTCGATGTTCTCAGCGATACGCTGAAAAACCTCGGCCTTCTCAACACCGATTACGCGGCGAAAGAGGCAGAGTACAAGGCGGCGCAGGACGCCTATACGAAAGCGATGCAGAACGCGCCCGCTGACGCCGATTTTGACACCTATCTCCAGCCGTACCGCGACCGGGCGAACGCGGCGGAAGCGGCGCTCCGAAGCTCGCGGCAGAACTATGAGAACGCGGGCGGGGAGATTAAGAAAACCAATTGGGGGAACCTCCTATCAAACCGCAATGATGCCGGTTGGACTTCTGCGCTGCTCGGGACAATGAAGGGAGCCGATTTCCTCGCCGGCGATTTTGTAGATGAGGGCCGAGTCCTTGCCGATCAAACGCTTCGTGGCATTTCCGGCGGGAAATGGGGTCTTGATCTTGAAAAGGGGTCTTTGCTTGACAGAGCAATCGCAGAGCGGGAGGCGCATCTTGACGCGCTCAATAGAGGAAATGAACAAAACGTAGGCGAAAACGACAAGGCCGCTCAAGCGGTTTCTAAGTATATGCCTACAGTTGTTCAGGCTATTCCGCAAGCGGTTCTCGCGTTAATGACGATGGGCGGATCTGCTGGCACACAAGCATCTACAGCGGCATTACAACAGGCCGCTATGCTTTCAAACAGCAGCAACGCGGCACAAGTTCTTATCCCTGCCGCGAAAGCCTTTGCCTCACAGCTTAAAGACCCACAGTGGGGCATGTCCTTTATCAGCACTGTTGGCAACGATTATGAGGAAGCACTTGCCGATGGAGCGAGCCAAACACAGGCGGCTATCTATGCACTTCTCACGTCCGGAGTCAACGCCACAATCGAAGTTGGCGGCGGTGATGAAACCCTTGGCGGTCTCCAAAAATTGCCCGAGAGTTGGAGGCGCGCTATTCAGGCTGGCGACAACAACGCTTTGCTCCAGCTTGTCAAGAGTGCAAAAGGCGAAGTTCTGGAAGAGATCGAGCAAGGCATTACATCAGAGTCTATGAAGAGCCTCTACCGAGATGTGTCTGCCAGCGAAATCTTTGACCCGGAGCGGATGAAAGAAGAGGCGAAGGGCGCGGCAATCACTTCGCTTTTCCTCGGCGGTGGACAGATGGCGGCGACGAATGCGATCGAATCCGCCGCACAGCGTAGGAGTAGAGGCGCACAGCAGGTTCTTGACCTTGTTCAGCCCACACAGGCCGCAGCGGGAACCGCGCCAGTGCAGAACGCCGCAGAAACGCCCTCAGAAGCTCCGCAGCCCGTCGCCCCTGAAAGTGTACCGGCGGAAGCCCCGGCGGCAGAGAGCGCCCCTGCTCCGGCGTTAAACAACGGAGAAACGGTGGCGCGGACAATCGAGGAGCGTATCGCAGAGAACCAGCGCCGGATGGACGAGATCAATCGGCAGCTTGACAACCTTCCGGAAGACATTACGGACGAAGAAGTAAACGCGCTGGTCAATGAGGGCATGAGGCTCGACCAGGAAAGCCGCGCCCTTGAATTCGAAGCGACACAGCAGGCCCGCATCCAGGGCGGCGAAGTTTCCAGCGAATTCGGTACGCCGGAAAACCATATTGACAACAGGACAAATGCGAGCGTTGCAAGCCAGAGAGTAAAGGCGTTCCAGTTCGACCATCCGGAGCTGCACGATTACTTTGTGGAAGCGGCGAAAGTGCTTGCGGATCAGGTCATGTCGGCAGAGACGAATACGCTTGTACGCGCCGGTCAAAAGGGAAGCGCGGTCAAGCGTGGCCCCGTCCGTATGCTTATGGATCTCGGCATGACAAAGCCCCGTATCATGCAATGTCTTAATGACATTATCCAGAACAACGGGGCGGAGAACTATGCGGATGCAAAGCGCGTTGAGATCGTCTTGAATGACATGATGACCAACGGCTGGATCGGCCTAAACAGGCAGACGCATGACGGAAATCCTGACTATATCGCCGCAAAAGAAAAAATCACCGGCGCCGTCAAATCCGATTCCTGGGAAAAGTATCTCGCAGACCGGGAGTGGATGATTAGTACCGGCGATGCCACAGAAGCAGAGCTCCGGGCAGAATGGGAGGCACAGCATCCGGAGTTACGAGAAGAAACCAAACCTAATATGATGCCTGACGGGGAAACAGTTTATGTTTCAGATCGGCTGACTAATAGCATCCCGTCTATCGAAGGAATGGAGCCCGTTGCAAACCTTTCAACAGGAGACTTGCCGTCCATTTCTACAGATAGTCTTCTTGACAGGGCGCGCGCCATGTTTGAAAAAATCTTTGGCATCGTTAATCGAAAGGGATTTGGCGATGTTGAGATTAATAAACGTGGTGCGAAAAATGATCTAAGCCATGGCAACGGTGCCGCAAAAACCGCTGTAATTCCAGCTATTCCAGCAATTATCGAATCAGGTGAGCAGATTGATTTCCAAAAGAATTGGAAAGGCCGCCCATATGACGGCTATACGTTTGCTGCACCAATAATCCTGGACGGGAAAACAGTGTATGTTGCTGCTGTAGTTTTGCAAACAAGCAAGAACAAATTCTATCTTCACGAAGTAGTTGATTCTGATGGTAACTATATAAAATTCGGCGATACATCAGAAGCCAACCGAACCAGCCTTGTCGTCAATGACGACGCTGGGACTTCCGACGTATCGCCGAATATGGGAGATGCTTCTCCCATAAGCAACATACCACAATCCGCCCCGGTTGTCAATGGGGAGAGCGGTCCGGGCCTGCCGCCGACAGATACGACGACGGCTGAAAGCACTAATGGCAGGGGGCGGGAACGTGAGCGCGGCGTCAGCAAAGACGTCCGTACCAACCCGAATACGGACGAACCGCTGCGGGACAGTTTCGAGCAGAACCGCGAAATGTATCACCAGCTCACCAACGCCGAAGTAACGGAACGGGCGAACGCGATCATTGACAAGGGCTTTGACGCAGCAAGAAGCGAAGTCGAGCAGGCAATCGGACGGGCAAAAGCGGGCATGAAGCTCCCGCCGGAAATCGCCGTTGCCGGTTATCAGATTGCAAATGAAATGTCTCGCCGCGGCGATCTTGAGTCTGCCAGGAATCTGTGCGCTGATATTGCCGCAGAGCTTACAGCAGGCGGTCAGCTTGGCCAGATTGGGCGGCTGATCCTCAATTCCGATCCTGCTGTGCGAGGCATGACCGTGCAGAAGATCGTGGACAAACTCAACGATGGCCTTTCTGAGCGGCAAAAAGCGAAGAACCGCAATCGTGGAGTCGGCGATGAAAGCGGGCAAATCTCCGTTGATGATGCGCTTGTTGATTCGTATGTTAACGCCGAAGATGATGCGGCGGCAAGTGCAGCCCTTGAACAGATCGAGCAGAACATTGCCGACCAGATCCCGGCGACATTTCGAGATAAGTTTACCGCGCTGCGTTACTTGAACATGCTCGGAAACCTCAAGACGCAGGGACGCAACATTATCGGCAATACGCTGATGCTCGTTGCGACGAACGCAAAATACACTACGCAAAGCGTAGCGGAACTTGCGGCGGCTGTTGCTTCCGGAGGCAAGTATCAGCGCAATACGTCACTGTTTGCCAACGCAGACCTGCGGAGGCAGGCGGCGGCAGACTTCGACGCCAACATCGACGAAATCAAAGGCGAGAGCCGATACGCTGACGTTGCAAAGCAATCAATCAGAAGCATCGCGGATAAGCAGAGAGTTTTTGATAGCAAAATTCTTGAAGGTGCCCGGAAGGCCACGAATTGGGCGATGGACCAGGGCGACGTCATTTTCATGCGCGCTGTCTACACGAGAGCATTTGCCGGGTGGATGCAGGCGCACGGAGTTACAGACGTTGCCAACGCGACAGCAGATCAGCTTTCCAGCGCCCGTGCCTTTGCTGCGAAAGAGGCGCAGGAAGCGACTTTCCATGACAACAACGCCGTTTCGGATTGGGTATCAAGAATAGGGCGAGGCCAGAATACGCCGGCCGCGGTGCGGGCCGTTTCGGAGGGTATCATGCCGTTCCGAAAGACGCCGGCCAACGTCGCCGTACGAGCTGTTGAGTATTCGCCTGTTGGCATTGCCGAAACCGTCTATAAGGGCGTGCAGGCCGCAAAAGGGAACGCGACGGCCGCGGACGTCATCAATAGCGCGGCAAAGAACGCAACAGGCACGGCGCTTGCTATCGCAGGATTTTTCCTTGCAGCAGCAGGGAAAGCTCGCGGCAGCGGCAACGACGAAGACAAAGAGCTGAACGACTTCCAGAAAATGCAGGGAGCGATGGATTACTCCGTAAAGATCGGAGACACACATATCTCTTTGTCGCAGTTTGCCCCGTCGGCAATCCCGTTCTTTATGGGTGTCAAATTGCAAGAGCTTCTTGCCAATAATGAGGACCTTTCGCTTGACAACATCGGAGACATGCTGGGCGTCATCTCAGATCCTATGCTGGAAATGTCGATGCTCCAGGGCGTCAATGATCTGATCGGGGACATTGCGTCTCTGAACGGGAATACTGATGCGATCCCGTCGCTTGTTGCGAACGCGGCCCTGTCCTATTTGTCTCAGGGCCTCACAAACACTTTGCTCGGCCAGGCGGAGCAGGCAAGTGAAGCGAATCGGCAGACAACCTACTCCGACACGAAGAGCAAAGATGCAAATGCAATTGACCAACTTCTCGGGTCGAAAGGGCAGTATCAAATCGGCAAGATGTCCGCGAAAATGCCCGGATGGGACTATAACCAGCAGGACTATGTTGACGCCTGGGGCCGGACGCAGAGTAATGGAGAATCTGGTAAACGGATCATTAATGCGTTTATCAATCCAACGTATCTGAGCGGAGACCGCAGCACAAAAGTTGACACCGAGCTGGAGCGCCTGCACAACGAAAACGCGGATGTTGAGGGCTTCCCGAATGTCTTCCCGCAGAAGCGCAGCCGCAGCGCAACGATCGGCGACGGCATTGTTATGACGCCGGACGAGTATCTGGAATACAGCAAAGCCGCCGGGCAGAAAAAGCTGGAGCTTGTCAGCGATTTCATGGACAGCGCCGAGTACAAGACGCTCTCCGACACGCAGCGGGCCGAAGTCATCCAGAACTTGTATTCGTTTGCCGACGATCTTGCCTTGCAGGGGATCAAGCGAGACAACGGCATCACGAAGCAGAGCGATTACCAGAAGCTTCTATCTGGTAAAGACGCCCCCGGCACCGGCTACGACGTGCCAGCGCTGAAAGAAAAGAACGCCGGGGAATACATCGCGTTCAATTCTGCGTATTCGTCGGCTCAGAAAGACGCCGATTACAATGTGATTGACGATCTGCTAAAACAGTATTCTAAGCTGGACAGCAATACAAGGGATGTCCTCACAGCGAAGAATCCGAAAGACCTGAAAAACCTGCTCGCATTTGGGAACGCCGGTTCCGGCTCCGAAAGCTATTACAAAATCAAGGCGGCAATCGGAGACGCGCAATGGGATCTTGACGCGAACAGCGCCCAGGGAAGCCATGTCCGAATGGCCGGCCTTGCAGATGCAGACGTTTCAACGGCAGAGAAAGACAAGCTCGTTGACAGCGGCGCGTTCAATCTCTCCGGCACAGCAAAGTCCACTTACGGGATCTTGCGTGATTTCGGTATGCAGCCAAAAGACATTTCCCAATGGTTTGAAAATGCTGACTGGTACGCGAGCGGGACGGGGAAAGACCCGAAAGCTGATGGATTGCTTAACGCTTACGAGGTAGCGACAGCAATCAGCAAGATCCCGAATCTGTCTGACCAGCAACGGAACGCAATGTATCAGCAATTCAAGCAGGCGATTCAAAGGCCGAATGACGCATACGATACCTGGAAAGAGAAGAGTTATACGCAAGCGCTCCGGCAATCGACAAGCTACGGCAGAGTTACAGGCAAAGGCGCAGAAATGCCGAGTACGGCAGAAGCTACGGCATCAGCCGGACAGACGCAAAACGTCATTGATTATCTGCTCAACCTTGGGCGCAACTAACTTACAACTAACTTACAACTAACTTACAACTAACTAACAACTGACTAACAACTGAATCGTGCCGCCAAAACAAGTGCCGCCACACTTCCAGTAATGGGAGTATGGCGGCTTTTTCTATTTGGAGGTATGTATGAAACTCTACAGCAGAACCCGAGCCGCCGAAGTCATCGACGAATACGTCCCGAACGAGAAATACCGCTGCGTTCTCAAGCTCCGGCTATGCGAGGATATGGGGTATGAAGCGATAGGCGAAGCTGTCGGCTATTCCACGCAATGGGTCAAGGACATTGTACGGAGATACCGGCCGGAGATCATGTCCCTTTTGTAACTGAAAGCCACTTGAAAACCAGACTCCCGCTTGCTCGTGGAAGTCTGGTTTTCCGTTTACAGTGGAGGCGAAAAGAGGGATGCCGATGTACCGCGAATTCAATAACAACCCTGTCGCCCGCCGCGCCGGGGACTGCGCCGTCCGCGCCGTCAGCGTGGCGCTCGGTACTAATTGGGAGACGGCCTATTGCATGATCGCGGCCATGGGTTTCCAGATGGGAGACATGCCGTCGTCAAATGCTGTTTGGGGTGCGGTGCTCCGGCAGAACGGTTTCCTCCGTGCCGTGCTGCCGAATACATGCCCGGACTGCTACACTGTCGCGGACTTCGCCGCGGACCATCCGGACGGCGTTTATGTTCTCGGCCTTGACAAGCACGTTGTCACGCTCGCAGACGGCGATTGGTTCGACACCTGGAATAGTGGGAATGAACCGGTGATTTATTACTGGTACGAAAGGAAGAATGACACATGAGCGCTTACCCGTTTTCCCCGCAGCCTTACGCGGGCTATCAGCCTTATTTTCAGAATCCGTTCATGCAGGCTCAACAGCCCCCGGCACAGCCGCCGGCCGCACAAATGACGCCGCCGACGATCCGGGCGGAGATCGTGCAGGTCGAAAACGAGACCGCCGCGGCGCAGTACCCCGTCGGAGCTGGCGCGTCTCAGATGATGATTGCCAAGGACGACAGCGCGATCTATGTCAAGACCGCATCCGCAAACGGGCAGACCGCACTTGACGTGTATGTTAAACGCCCGCCCGCCCCGCCTGCGCCCGCCTTCAACCCCGCGGAGTATCTGCGCAAGGACGAATTCGATACGCGCCTCGCGGCGTTTCTCGCAGCGCAGGAGCACAGCAAGGAGGCGACGACATGAGCCTCTTCGATTCTCTCGGCAGCAAGCAGCAGCAACAGCCGATGAATATGCAGGATATGAGGCGCCAACTCCAGACGAACACGGCGGCGATACTCAAGCAAGCGAATCTCAATGTGCCGGACGGGATGACGGACCCGCAGCAGATCGTCTCTTATCTGTTTCAATCCGGACAGATCATGCCGCGGACTCTCCGCCGGCGATAAGTGTATTCGACCCGCGGCAGGTGCACATGTCGTGGCGAGGATAAATAACCGGGCGAAAGCCCGCTGACCCCGACAGTTAATGGGGTAGAAAGGATAAAACATGATTTCCAGTGAAAACGGCTCCAGCGGAATGGTCATGCCGGTTGCTCCCGCTTACGGCGGCGGGTATGGCGGCGGTTTCGGTGCGGGCGGCGACTGGTGGGGCATCCTGCTCCTCATCGCCCTGCTCAATGGCGGCTTCGGTGGCTTCGGCGGCTGGGGCGGTATGGGCGGCATGATGGGCCTTGGCGTTGACTTCCCCTGGCTGCTCAACGGCCAGACCGGGATCAACAACAACGTGTCCGACGGCTTCCGTGACGCGCAGATCCACGACTCCATCACTTCCGTCAGAGACGGCGTGAGCAATCTCGCAACTCAGCTTTGCGGCTGCTGCGGCGACATCCAGAACACGCTTTGCTCCGGCTTTGCCGGGACGACCGCGGCGGTGACCGGCGCTCAGAACGCTATCAGCCAGCAGCTCTACAGCAACGAGCTCGCCTCTCTGAATCGTAGCTTCGCCGAGCAGACCGCGAACGCCCAGGGCTTCAACGGCGTGCAGTCCGCACTCTGCGATATTCGCTACGGCTCCGCCAGCAACACCCGCGACATCATCGAGAGCCAGACCCGCGGCACGCAGGCCGTCCTCGACAAGCTGTGCGCCCTTGAGCTCGACGGCTACAAGAGGGAGAACGACAACCTCCGTCAGCAGCTCAACATGGCAGACCTCCGCGCCTCTCAGACGGCTCAGAACGCTTTCATCTCGCAGGGCTTTGCCAACGAGGTCGACGCGCTCTACAACCGCCTCAACTCCTGCCCCGTGCCCACGACTCCCGTCTATGGCCGCACCCCGATCTTCACCTGCAATAACGGCGGTTGTGGCTGCGGCGGTGTCGGCGGCTTCAACGGCAATTTCTAAGGCGGTGTCGTGATGGCTGAGTTTACTTATAATCCGGTTCAGACCGTGCAGGCCAATCAGCCGGTCGTGCTCAACACGTCCATCGCTTGCCCGCGCGGCTACGTCCTCCACAGGAACGAAAGCGGAATTGTAACTCTCCGCGGCATCGTCAACAACGCTTGCGGCTGCTTCGCCAGATACCAGGTGACGTTCAACGGCAATATCGCCGTCCCGTCCACCGGGACTGTTGGTCCGATCTCGGTTGCTCTTGCAATCGACGGCGAGCCGATCCTGACGAGCAGGGCAATTGCAACGCCGGCGGCTGTTGCTACGGAGCCGCCCACGACGGAGAACTTCTTCAACGTGACCAGCACAGCAATCATCACTGTTCCTAAAGGCTGTTGCGTCAATGTGTCCGTGGAGAACACGTCCGAAGGAGCGACACCGGCAGTACCGGCGCCTCAGATCCTCGTCCAGAACGCGAATCTGACCGTAAGCAGGATTGCTTAAGGAAAGGAGTACGAGATGCACAAGATCAAGAAACTCAAGGAAAATCTCCTTGAAGAGCTGGAGCACTATGCCGATAAGAAAGACTACAACATGGAGGATATCACCGTCATGAAGTATCTTTCCTCGGCGGTCGACCACCTTTGCAACGTTGTCAAAGACGCGGAAGACGAGGAGTACAGCGAGCGCTCCTACAGGGAAATGCCCCGCAGAAGCTATGAAAGCAGCGAGCGCATGTCCCGCCGCAGCTATGACGACGGGAGAGGCGGAAGCTATGACGACGGCATGTCCGGCGCCCGCGGCCGCAGAAATGCACCGCGCGACAGCATGGGCCGCTATTCCGGCGATGGGTATTCCCGCACCGGCGAGATGGCCGAGAAGCTGCGCGAAATGGGCGAGAACGTCCCCGACGACAGCACCCGCAACGAGATCATGCGTCTGGCCAATCGCATGGCCCAGATGTAAAGCAGGAGGGAGGGCAAACGCCCTCCCTTTTCTTACAACTTCTCCTACAACTTAACCCATTCCAAAGCGTTCCAAAACGTTCCAGATTAAAACGGAGGAAGCCGTTGAAATCACTGCGTTTTACAGCAATTCCAACGGCTCCCATCTGGTGGAGGTGGGGGGAGTTGAACTCTTTTAAAAGTAAGTGTTTGCAATGCCTCGGGTGGACACTACAACTTTATCACAGTTTTTTGCTCTTTTTGACGTAGCGGTTGAGCTTGTTTCTGACTTCCTTTTCGTGGGCTTGTTCGAGGTGTGTATAGATGTCCTGCGTCATAATAATTGTGCTGTGCCCGAGGAGGGATTGCGCGTCTTTGACGTCGATGCCGGCGGAGTGGAGCAGCGTAGCGTATGAGTGGCGGAGCTGATGCGGCGTCGCGGTTACGCCGGTCTGCTTCCGGTATATCTCGAAGCCCTTCTCGATAAAACGGCGGCGGGGGAGCCCGGCCGGGAAGAAGACGTATTCCTCCGGGTCATGGCCTTCCGGGAGCACGTCGAAAACGGCGTCGATCAGGGCAACGGTGCGGACGCCTGCTTCTGTCTTCGGCTGCTTGAGCACGGGCTTTGAGTTATCCCAGGCGCAGGATTGCTCGACACGGACCGTCTTGTTTTTCCGGTCGATATGCTTATACTGGAGTGCGGCGGCTTCTCCGCGGCGGAGGCCAGTGTAAAGCATGAAGTAATACATGCGGGCAATGTCGCTGTCGTTTTTATGCTGGTCAATCAACTTGATATCCTCATCACTGGCGGGCTGGCGCGGTGTTTTCTGCTTTCCCTTAATTATAGGGAGATCGGAGCACGGATTGTGGTCAATATCCCCGCAGACAAAAGCATAATCCAGAATGCTTTTCAAAACGGACTTGCGGTTGGCAATGCCCTTTTGAGAATACCCCTGCGCAGCATAGCGCTGCAAATATGTGATTATCATACGCGGCGTGATTTGGTCTACCGGTGTGTCGCCGAATTCATCGACCGCGTTTTTCTTGCAAACTTTGAACCCGTTTACAGAATTGGGGGAGATTTGCCCTTCTTTTTCTCCCCACCAAAGATCCGCCACCGTCTCAAATGAGCGCGCGGACTTTTTTCGTTCCTCTTCTTTGAGCGCTTCTGCGTATTTCTGCTCGATCTCTTTATCCGAGTGCCCGTAGAAATACCGTTTCTTTCCCTCGACAACGCGGGACATGACAAGCAGGCCGTCGGCGCGCATGGTGTACTTCGACTTGGTCTTCTTCTTTTTCGCCTGCTCCCTTTTATCGTTCCGCCTTTTTAACTCCTTGATCTTTTCGGCCTGTTCAGCGATGATCCGGTCTTTTTCACTCTCGTGTTTCTCCTCTTCCAGCGCGTAGAGGACGCGGGAGATCGGCTCGATAGATTGATAATAATTAAAGCTCTGATTCTCGGAGCCGGGCGCGAGCAGCTTTTTGATCGTACTCAGTGACACATGGTCGCCGCTTGCTTCGAGCATGTCGTAGATCCTTTGAGCGGACAAGAAGTGCTCTTGCGCGATCTTTTTCAGGGGGAGGATAACGGAAGCCAACGTATTTTCCATCGGTTTTTCACTCTTTCGATAGTTACAATTTGGTTACGGTTTAAAACAATACTCTTTCATTGATGGGCTTTGGGCGCTATGCTCTGTTCATCCCCCATGAAGCAGGGGCGGGAGCAGCTTGGCGGCACGACGACCGCCCCTGTGTTTCCCGGGGAAGAAGGGAGGCGAGGGTATGAAGCCGGCAGAGATCCGCGCGGAGATCAAGGACATTCTTGACCAGTTTTCGGAGGAGCAGGTAAAAAATGTTCTGCGGCTGGTAGAGCTTACGCTCACCTACCTGCGCATTTCAAAAGTGAATCTGTGAAAAAATCTTAAAAAAGGGGCTTGCAAAAAAGCGCCGGGAGTATTACGGTGCAGACACGGGCATCATGAAGACCTCCTGTACTTTTCTTCACGCAGCTCCTCTCAAGAGTCATCTCCATACGGGCAACGCCGATCTGTCAGCAGCAGGGCGGCGTTGTTCTTTTTTTATTTTCGCAGTGCTTCTATGATTTTCACTGCCTGAGCAACGTCTTCGGGCGTGGCGCCGTGGGCCAGCTTAAACAGCATCCGCATGTCATTGCGCGTTCGAAGGTCTTCCAGGAGCGCGACGAGCTCGGCGTTTTCTTCGTCCGTGCCAGTAAAGAGCGTATTATAGTTGGTCTCTGTCCCAATCAGGTTCCCGAATTCGTCGTAGGTTTCCGAAACATCAACGAATGGCTCGTCTGTACGCCTCGCAATGAGGCCGGATTTGCCGGTCAGGAGATAATTAACACTTACACCAAAATATTGTGCAGCCTTCTCTAGCTTCTGGCCTGATGGCGCGTGATCGTCCCATTTTGCTACCGATCCGCGAGTCAGGCCGGCTTCTTTTTCAAAGCGATTAATAGAGACACCGCGCTTTTCGCAAAGCATTTTCACACGCTCCAGCAGCGTCATAAAGAGTCCTCCTTCCATGATTGCGAATAAATTCGTAAAAAGGTATTGACTTTTACGAAAATATTCGTATAATGAATAACGTAGGAAGCCGCAAAAAACCAAGCCAGCGGCGAGAAAACCATTGGCAGAAGCGAAGTATCAGAATTTGCTGCAACATCATTCTAACGAAAATTTTCGCATTTGTCAATACGAAAGGAGGGAGGACATGCTTAAAAAAATTAAGGACCTTTGCGAAGCCCGCGGCATTGGGATCTCGCAGCTCGAAAAAGAGCTTGGGTTTGGTCGAGACACTATTTCAAAGTGGGCTACCAGCATCCCGCGAGCCGACCGGCTGAAAGCTGTCGCTGATTTTTTTGGGGTGACAGTTGACGAGTTGATGGAGGAGGCCGGCTGAAATGACTCTTGGAGAAAAGATTTCTGAGCTGCAACGAACGCGACAGATAACAAATTATCGAATCGCAAAAGACCTTGGGATTTCGCAAACATCTATAGCGAACTGGAAAAATGGAAAGAGTGAACCGAACGCTCTTTATGTGCGTGCATTAGCTGATTATTTCAACATTCCAGTGAGCGAGCTTTCGCCTGGTGCGGACGCTGCTGAGGACGGGAAAGCCTTTGTGTATGCAATTGAACATGTCCCAACGGGGCGAATCTATGTCGGGTGTACCAAAGACGTTAATCGCAGAATCGCAGAGCACATGAAGCAATTGCAGAACGGCAAACACCCATCAAAGCAGATGCAAAGCGATTTCAACACATACGGCGGGGAATATGTATATTACGTTCTTTTCCGCGCCTATGCGGCTTACGATGCGTTTTCGATGGAACGTCATTTTATGAGCCTGCTCAACACGAGAGACCCGCAAAAGGGATATAACAGCGGAGACGTATCAAAGGATTTTTCTTTATCGAATTA
>JAFYFK010000174.1 GCA_017543805.1 Bacillota bacterium
CGAACTGAACAGCATTACAGGTAATTACTACAGGCTGTCATTAAGGTCTTCGCTGAAGGATCCGCTCATCGTTTCCGTCGGCAACAGAGGTTTGAAGCTAGGTCTGTACAACATGCTCTTCAGCACTTGCATTTATTACGGCGAATATGATAATGATCTCAAACGCTCCGGCCACGGGGTATGGCTGAATTCATCCAAGAATCTTTCTCTCGACCGCATAGACAGATACGCTGTAGGCGATTGGGTCAATGACGAGCCCAGCGGGACCCAGAGCCTTACCGTAAAGACGACAAAAAAATCCGATGACGAAGCCTCATATATTACCTATAACGGCACGACTGTAAAAGGAAAATTTGACGGCGAGATCGAGATACTGTTCCAAAAGGACGGTTACAGCTATTACGGCGAGGCTGACAACGGAAAGATAAAGATACTCGCGACCACGGATCCCAACGGCAAAAAGAGTAAGGTCATCGCGTTTACGAAAAACCGCAAAAGATGGCTGTATAACGACAACGCCGAATCTCAGACCTACGGGCTCCCCGGATACTAAACGGCAATGGATGAATTTTCAAGAACTGAACTTCTGCTCGGCAGTGAGGCAATGCGAAAGCTTGCCTCCTGCCGTGTTGCGGTTTTTGGAATAGGCGGAGTAGGGGGCTACGTCGTTGAAGCCCTGGCGAGGAGCGGCGTAGGCGCGCTGGATCTTGTCGATAACGACACTGTTTCGGAAAGCAACATAAACAGGCAGATAATAGCTCTTCACAGCACCGTCGGAAGGGACAAGGTAGACGTGGCTGAGGAGCGCGTGCTTGATATAAATCCCGGCTGCACAGTCCGAAAGCATAAGTGCGTTTATCTGCCGGAGACCGCGGATCAGTTCGATTTTACGCAGTACGATTATATAGTAGACGCCATCGACACCGTGTCCGGAAAGCTGAACCTGGTGGAACAGGCCATGGCTTCGGGGACCCCGATCATAAGCGCTATGGGCGCAGGCAACAAGCTCGACGCTTCGGCGTTCAGGGTAGCCGACATTTCGAAGACCGCCATGTGCCCGCTGGCCAAAGTCATGCGCAAGGAGCTTGGAAAGAGAGGCATCAAGCATCTTAAGGTAGTTTTTTCGGAAGAAAAACCTCTTGAACCGCAGCCTCCGGAAGGCACGGACATGGAGCAGCTGCTCGCAGCAGAAACCTCAGATGGATCTTCGCGCCGAAGTCTGCCCGGTTCCGCAGCATTCGTTCCTTCCGTCTGCGGCCTTATCATCGCAGGGGAAGTCGTTAAGGATCTTATTCGAATGGAGAATGAATAATGAAGAAGAAATGGCTTACGGCAGTCAATATACTGATAATGCTGAGCATACTTTTGTTTGTCTTCATCTATTCAGATATCGGAAAACAGAATGCGTATACAGCTCAGGTCCAGAACTTCGAAAACACGACCGTCAATATGGAGCGCATAACGGATAACTATCTCTACGGAGAACAGGGGATCTGCGACGTTTGGGCAAACTATATAGGCAGTGAGGATATGACTCTTCAAGAAGCCGCTGAGTTCATAAGAAACTCGCATGTCCTCAAAAACACTTCAGCTCACATAATATACGCTGATACCCTGCAGGGGCTGTCGACCAGAGGATCTATACTTTCTCCCGGAGTTTATGAAGTGAGCTACAGATCGATAGATATCTTCGGCGACATGAGCTGGATATCCGGTCTCGGAGAGGCAGTCAACATTACCAGAGCCTATACCAATCCGCTGAACGGCGAGCAGTCTCTCGGCTTTGTCAACAGGATAGAGCTTTCCGACGGGGAAGGCGGAAAGAAAGATGCTCTGCTGCTCAGGATCGTTCCGGTTTCCGAAGTCGAAGAAAAATGGGTCTTCCCCCAGGAGTTATTGGATAACGCAGAGCTTTGCATCATCGATGAAGACGGCAACTATATAATTAAAGGCGCGTCCTTTAAGAACAATAATTTCTACGAGTTCTACAGATCCTATAACGATGCGGGCAAGGACGGCGTAAATGTCCTGAAGCAGAGCGTCATCTCTTATTCAGGATCTTTCAGCATGACGGATTCGCGGGGAAGAGACTGCATCGTCGCTCATACTCCGGTAGCATCTTCCGAAGGCTGGGCGCTTTTAAGCCTTATCCCCGCTGCTGATCTTCAGACCAAGACCGAGGACTGGCTGCTCATAGCCGTGGTCTCAGCCGGGCTGCTGCTCCTGTTTATCCTGAATCTTTCGCATCTGCGCGGACTTAACAGGCAGCTTGAGCGCATGGCAAAGGAGGCTGAATCCGCCAACAAAGCCAAGACGGATTTCCTGTCTACCATGTCACACGATATCCGTACACCGATGAACGCCATCATCGGCCTCACCTCGATAGCCGAAAGGAATTTTGACGACAGAGACTCCGTTCGGGAATCTCTCAGAAAGATATCTCTTGCCAGCAACCATCTGCTCACGCTGATCAACGATATCCTCGATATTTCAAAGGTTGAGAGCGGTAAACTGAACCTGAGCCCGCTCAGCTTTTCCATCGTCGAGACGGTCGAGAATCTCGTAAATATATCTCAGCCGATGATAAAAGAAAAGAATATCGACTTCAATTTCCGTATCGACCGCATGGAAAAGGAGTATCTGTATGCCGATCAGCTGAGGCTTAACCAGATCTACATCAATATCCTTTCAAATGCCATCAAATACACTCAGCCTGGCGGAAGCGTCAATGTTGACCTTCGCGAGGAAGAAAGCCCGCAGGACGGCTGCGTAAGGCTGGTCTACAAGGTTAAGGATACCGGTATAGGCATGAGCCCTGAATTCATGGAGGAGATGTACCAGCCGTTCTCGAGGCAGACGGATTCCCGCGTAAACAGCGTTCAGGGAACTGGACTTGGGCTTGCGATAACCAGGCAGATGGTGGATCTGATGCATGGAACTATCGATTGCCAGAGCGAGCTTGGGAAGGGAACGGAGTTTACGATAACTCTCGATATCCCCGTTGCTGACAGGCAGCCCGCAGATATGCAGCTGGAACCGATCGACGTTCTCATCGCTGACGACGACCCGGTACTTCTTGAGACTGCGGCGGACACGCTGAACTCTCTCGGTGTCAGCGCATACAAGGCCGGAAGCGGTGATGAGGCTCTGGCCATGATAAAAGAGCGCCGGAGCGCTGGGCAGAAATACGACGTGGTGATACTTGACTGGAAGATGTCCGGCATGGACGGAGTTGAGACGGTCAAGCGGATCCGCAGCGAGATCGACAAAGATATCCCGGTGCTGCTGATCTCCGCGTATGACTGGTCGGATATCGAAGATGCCGCCAGGGAAGCCGGCGTAAACGGATTTATCAGCAAACCGCTGTTCCGTTCCATTCTTTACGATAAGATCAACGAAATCCTCGGAAAGGATGCCAGCCCGTCGGAACCTGAGGATGACTATTCAGACCTCGCGGGCATGAACATACTTGTCGCGGAGGACAACGATATCAACTGGGAGGTAATCCATGCTATACTCGGCATGTTCGGAATAGATTCGGAGCGCGCCGAAAACGGAAAGGAATGCGTGGATAAGCTGCAGCAGGCGCAGCCCGGAAGCTACGGACTGATATTCATGGACATTCAGATGCCCGTGATGAACGGCCTTGACGCGACAAGAGCCATAAGAAAGCTCGAAGACCCCGTGCTTGCAGGAATACCGGTCATCGCTATGACTGCTGACGCGTTCTCTGAGAACGTGGCTGAATGCCTTGCCGCCGGCATGAACGGGCATATAGCAAAGCCGGTAGATATAAAACTTGTAATAAAAGAGATTCGGCGGATCAAAGAGGAGAGAAAATGAAACATGGAATAATCAGTATAATACTTGCGGTCTGTATGCTTTTTGCGGCTGCAGCCTGCGGCTCAACGGCTTCGGCACCTGCCGAAGAAGGTTTTAAACCTGCGCTTGATAAGGAAACTGCCGCGGTAGTCGACATTGCAGGGCACTACAGCAATTTTGAGGCGCTCGAGGACGCCAGCAACCGTTTTGCGGAATACTATCCGAACATACAGATAAAATATACGGCTCTGGACAATTACAATAAGGTCCTTGCCACCGTTATGCAGGGAAAGGATGCTCCCGATATTTTCTTTACATTCCCCTCGATGATGGAGTCGCAGGACTATCAGTCGGTGTTTGCCATGGCGGAGGATCTTTCGGATCCGCAGCTGGGCTTTGACCTCTCGTGCATCCGCAGCGGACTTCTTTCGACCGACTCGGAGGGGCATACTCCGATGGTTCCGATCTACACGACCACGTTCGGCATGCTTGTCAACGAGGATCTTTTCGAAAAGGAAAAGCTGGAGGTGCCGGGCAGCTTCTCCGAGCTTATTCAGGTCTGCGAGGCGTTTAAGGACGCTGGGTATAAGAGTCCTGTAATGGGCTACAGCAATAATAATTTCCTCTTATATCCGCTGTATTACCCGCATTTCTGCGCAAGCATCAAATGAAACGAAGAAGCTGTTCGCGCGCTAAACTCCTTGCAGCCGTCTGCGGGAGAGTATCTTCGTCCGTCACTTGAGCTGGTCGCGGAGTTTATGGGGCACGGCTTTATCGATTTAGACAGCTGCGACGCCCTTGAAAACGATTATAACGCCGTGATAATGCGCTTCTTTGAGGGGGATGTGCCTATGATGCTGGCTTCAGCAAGCACTGTATCCGGCACTGAAAAGCGCGAGAGCCAGTCGGAGGCGTTCTCCGCCCATCCCTTCAAATACCGTTTTTATCCTGTTCCTTCGACTGATAACGGAGGATATTTCCTTAATACTGTAGCTCTGGGTTTCTCGGTCAACAAGGATAGCGCTGATCTGGCTGCAGCCAACGAGTTTATGCGCTTCCTTATCAGCACGGAGGAGCTGAACAATATGGCAGAGATAAAGCGTATGGTAACTCCCTGCAAGGATATGCTCCTGGACGACGTATACGCGCCGTTCGGCGCTTTGGATGCTGAGCGCATAATAAATCCAAGCCTGCTCGGCCTTCAGGATGCCGCAGATCTTCAGGCCCGCCTGGCAGGGCTCACGGTAAACGACGGAAAGATGAGCGTTGACGAGGCTATAGCCGCATTCGGAACTCTGGAATGATCTTTTAAAAAATTGAATAGAAGCTATTGACAAACTAGATTTATTTGATATCATTATGATATCAAATAAATCTAGTTTTGATTCGTTCAGTAATATATAAGGAGGCAATAAAATGAAGGAGAAGGTTTTAAGCAACAGGAAAAACGGCATGGCAATGCTGATCCTCTGGGCTCTGCTTTATCTGGCAGCTGTCCCTGTACTCATCATCGGTATCAACGGCTATCTGGGCTTCGCGTCCATCCCTGCTGTAGTTCTGGCAATACTGTGGTTCATCGTCGGATGGATCCCGTTCCTCGGACTTAAGGTCATCGGACCGCAGGAGGCTCTGGTGCTGACTCTGTTCGGCAACTACTACGGCTCCATAAAGGAGCAGGGCTTCTACTGGGTCAACCCGTTCTGCGTAAGCGTAAACCCCGCCGCAAAGACCAAGCTCAGCCAGAGCGGAGACGTCGAGAGCGGCGACAACAACAACGCGTTTGTAAAGGCCCTTACCGGCGGAACTGAGATCACTACCACCAACAAGAAGATATCCCTCAAGGTCATGACCCTGAGCAACAGCCGCCAGAAGATCAACGACTGCCTGGGCAACCCGGTCGAGATCGGGATCGCGGTAATGTGGAGAGTCGTAGACACCGCAAAGGCGGTCTTCAACGTAGACAACTACAAGGAATACCTCTCCCTGCAGTGCGACAGCGCTCTGCGCAACATAGTCCGCATCTATCCCTATGACGTTGCGCCAAACGTCGATACCA
>JAFYFK010000175.1 GCA_017543805.1 Bacillota bacterium
AGGACCCGGAAAGCTGCACCGACTGGTTCTATGAATTCTGCCAGGACGTAAACTACATACGCCGCGACAGGAGCGCGAAAGACATTCGCTGGAAGTACGGCTGTGAATACGGAGAGCTGGACATCACGATAAATCTGGCCAAGCCGGAAAAGGACCCGAAGGCCATCGCGGCCGCCAAGCTCGCGCCGCAGGCAGGCTACCCCAAGTGCCAGCTCTGCGCGAGCAACGAGGGTTACGCGGGGCGCGTCAACCATCCCGCGCGCCAGAACCACCGCATCGTGCCGTTCACGATAAACAGCGAGGACTGGTATTTCCAGTATTCGCCCTACGTCTACTACAACGAGCACTGCATAGTGTTCAACAGCAGGCACACCCCGATGAAGATCGACCGAGCCGCGTTCCGCAAGCTGCTGGACTTCGTAGGCCAGATGCCGCACTACTTCGTGGGATCCAACGCGGACCTTCCGATAGTGGGCGGCTCTATCCTGAGCCACGACCACTTCCAGGGCGGGCGCTATAAATTCGCGATGGAAAAGGCGCCTGTAGAGGAAGAGCTTGTATTTAAAGGCTTTGAAGACGTCAGGGCAGGCATAGTCCGCTGGCCGATGAGCGTAATACGCATAAGCTCGGAAGACCCGGAAAGGCTTATAGAGCTTGCCGACAGGATCCTCGGCCGCTGGCGCGGATACACTGACGAGTCCGCGTTTATATTCGCCGAAACCGAAGGCGAACCGCACAATACCATAACCCCGATAGCGCGCCGCAGAGGAAGCGCTTACGAGCTCGATCTGGTCCTGAGAAACAATATCACGACGGAAGAACACCCGCTCGGAGTCTTCCACCCGCATGCCGAGCTTCATCACATCAAAAAGGAAAACATCGGCCTGATCGAAGTCATGGGCCTTGCGGTGCTGCCTTCGAGACTCAGGAAAGAACTGGAACTGCTTAAGACCGCTCTGCTTAACGGATCCGACCTGCGCTCCGACGAAACGCTCGCGAAGCACGCGGACTGGGCGGAGGAGCTTAAGACCCGCCATGAATTTACCGAAGAAAACGCCGGAGCCATTCTAAGGGACGAGGTCGGCGCGGTATTCGCGAAGGTCCTTGAGGACGCCGGAGTGTATAAGCGCACGCCGGAGGGACGCGAAGCGTTTCACAGGTTTATCGAAACCGTTTAGGGCAGCGTGTATCTTTGCATCAAAAAAGAACCGGATCTCCGGTTCTTTTTTATTGTCATTATGCGGACAGTCTTACTTTTTCTCTCCTCTTCCGACCTTAAAGATTATCGTATCCAGAACGGCAAGGTAGACGAAGCAGAGTCCGAGGGTGACGAAGCACATTGCTGTGCTCTTCGGCGCGAGCCCTACAAGCACAAGCACGGGGGCGCCCAGCAGTATGCCGAAGCTGCTTCCGGTGATAAGGTTTTCCGCGGCGGGCGTGGATAGCGACGGGTCGAGTTCTCTTAAAAGCAGCACGCCCGAGCTTATGGTGCCGGTCATCATTCCGAACATGGAGATGAGCCCTTCGTAGTAGTAATCCGGATAGACGGCTTTGCAGACAATAGTCAGATGTACCCAGGTCACGACGCCTCCGGCGACTGCCAGAAGCACAAACGGAAGTATAAGGCCGCGGATATCTTCCACGTTGATGCTCGCTATTCCAGCGACGATCATCACGTCAAAGAATGCTCCGGAAAGCCTGTTGAGCAGGTAGTTGTTCTGATACTGGCGCCTTATGACGCCGTTCTTTCTCATTTTCTCCAGCAGGACCCTCACGAGCGTCGCGAGAGCAGCCCCTATGATGAAGTTGAAGCCCCAGAGCAGAGTGTTTACGGTATTCGCGAGGCCTTCGCTGACCGAAGCGATGCCGGATGTAAGCGCGCGGGTCGCTACAAAGGTGACCAGATAGATGATGACTATCATAGCCAGCTGGACGCTGAGCTTGTCGACAGCCCCGGAAATGGGGATCTCCTCGCTGCCGTGGAAATAATCCGCGTCGTAGACTTCGTCCTCGGCGGCCTTAAGGCCTTCGAGCTTCCCCTGCTTTCTGAGCACGTTCAGTATTATTACGCCGACCAGGCAGGCTACAACATAGCCTGCAGCCGCGATGGCGAGCCCAAAGCTGTGTCCGCCGGCAAAACCAAGATTCTGGTAGGTATTTCCCACGTTGTTCGCCTGTCCGGGGCCCTGGCCGTAGCCCATGGGCAGCAGCAGGCCGGCAGCCCTGAAGAGGTCCGGCATAACGGTAAAGGACAGGATAAGGGTAATTATCAGGCCAACGGCGCCCTGTATCATATACGAGCTGACGATGACCGCCCCGGATCTGAGCCCGACCTTGCTTTCAGAGCTTTCGGGCTTTTTCTCCGCCACGCGGAGGCTCATCGCTATAAAACCGAGAGCTATCCCGTGGTAGGTCAGCATCTCCATAAACGCCGCGTCGAGCTTGACAATGCCGACGTATTTGCCGAAAAGAAGGAGAAAACCGCCTAGAACCGCGATCGGCATCATAGTCCTTCGTATAAATCTGACCCTCTGCCGCAGAAGATTGGCAAGAAGTATCGCGACGGCTATATAACCGAACTGTATGACAACATTCCACAATGCGTGATTAGCTGCTGAATAATCCATTTTTTCTCCGTATCATTTAAACTGCTGTTTGTTTTATATACTGCCACGCGAGCAGATATTTCCTTAAATTCGCTTCCGCCGAGCGTATCTGGTAATAGCCTTCCCCGTCCGAGAGGAGGAGCAGGCTGCTGAGCACCGGAGCCATGGTCTCGATGTCGGTAAGCAGGAAGCTTCTGTCTCCGACTGACAGGCGCAGGCCTTCCGGCCCGTTCCCGAGCATGATTTTTCCGCTGCACAGGAGGCTGTCCCTGTGACCGCCTTCCACCGCGCTGAGTTCCGCCTCAGGATCCTCGAATATCAGCTCCGCAGGACCCGGTTCCAGAGCCTCCATCCTTTTGCCAAGCTCTTTTCTCTCCCAGGCGTCCCATTCACTGATGTTAGCGAACGGCTTCGGCGGATCGAAAAAGCCTGTGCTGAGATATTCCGCGCTGAAGCCGCAGCTGCAGCTTACGGAGTTTCCGCGGGAACTCAGAGTGCCGGTCTTTCCGCACTCCGGACACATAAAAAGGGCTTTGTCAAGGCGCGCCGCCGCGCCGTTTCCGGCTTTTTCAGGAACATAATTTACGGCTCCGCCGGGCTGTTCTTCCTGCCACTTCCATGTATCCACAAATATGTCTTTGTCTATGAGCGCGTCTATCTCCCCGGCCTTCATGCCTTTAAGCATCTCCGGAGTATAAACGCCTGCCACGCTGCCCTGCACGCGTCCACGCCTAACGCCCTTTGCCCAGCGGGGAAGGCTCAGATAGGCGCCTTCAAGCCTGTATGTAACAAGCGTCGCCCCGCTCTGCTTTATAAGTTTCCCCGTCGCGGGAAACACATGTCCGGAAAGGCCGTCCTAGCTTTGTTCGCCCTCGGCGAAGAGGCAGATCGAATGGCCGGCTTTAATGTGCCTGAGCATGGCTATTACCGCCGAGGAACCGCTTGACGCCTTTTTCCTCGGTATCGGGGCTACGAGAAAGTTTATTATCGGACCCCAGAAGCGCGTCCGCAGCAGATGTTCGCTCGCGACAAAATACATCTGCCGATTTTTAAAGGCGCTCGCCATCAGCAGCGGGTCCCACGCGCAGGAATGGTTAGGGATGACTATTACAGGGCCTTCTATGCTGCGCGGGTCGAAACCGTCGCAGCTGAAATTAAACTTACGCCTGATCCATACGCTGATCAGAACCATGACAGATCTGTATATTATTCTGTGACGCAGCCAGAGTCTCTGCAGCGCGTTATTGTTCTTATCTTTCATAAATTATGGTAATTACAATATTAATAATAGCCCAAAAAAGCCTTTTCGACAAGGCTTTTACAAGTCTTAAAAGGCAACAAAAGAAGCGCCTCCGCAAAGGACGGCGCTTCCTGTTTTTTCTGTTTCAGAACTATTCCCGGGCTTCGGAATACATCAGCTCCATGGCCTCTTTCATTTTTTCCTCAAAATACTCCGCGGAGATCAGGGCTATGCCGACCTCGTCGCTCACCACGATCAGCCGCTGGCCTCCGGTCAGGCCAAACCTGTCCCGGGCTCCTTTAGGGATCACTATCTGTCCCCGGTCGTTTACAGTGACCGAGCCCCAGATGTCTTTCCCCCGCGGCGCGGGAGGTATGACGCCTATGCCGTCCGCGGTCTCGGTCTTAAGCAGGCCGTCGACGGTTGTCCCGTACAGCTTTGCCAGCAGGCTGCATTTTTCGACGTCAGGCACAGTCGTGCCTCTTTCCCACTTTGCGTAGGCCTGCCGCGATATACCGATCTCCTCGGCAATCTGTTCCTGGGAATAAGCGTGAAGCTTTCTGAGCATCACCAGATTGTCTTTAAGCATAGCAACTCCGGACCTTAAAGGTCGATCCTGTCAAAATCCTTACACGCCTTATTATATGACAACAACGTCAGAAGCACAAACGCGAGCATGCCGGCGGCAAGCAATACCAGCTGAAGCCCAAGATGATCTGTCCCGAAGGCGTTCAGGGCTCCGAGCCCGGGGATGTGATGCAGGGCTTCGGCAGCCGCGACAGCGAGAAATCCGACGATGATGTACGCCACAAACGGGCGTCCCTGCTTATACGCAGTCTTGAAGAACCCTCCTACAAAGACCAGGTTGAAAAGGCCGAATATGAACATGGCCATTCCGAGCGCAAAGGGGTTGGCGTTCATCAGCGCGTTGGACCTGTATACCGCTGCGTCAGCCAGGGCCGTCATGCGTATAACAGTGCTCACGGTCATGAGCAGAAAGGCGCAAGCCTCTATAAAGCAGACAAAAAGGAATTTGCCTTTGACCACATCGTTTTTGGCTATCGGCAGAAGCGCGGAAAAAACGATGTCGTTCGCTTCCCTTGCGGTCTGGAAGCTCTGGAATATCCCCAGGGTCACGAAGAACGCCCCGCAGAGTATCGGGTAGCCGGGGATGAAGAACATAAGCCCGAAGGCTATGAACAGAAACGCCAGCGGAGAGGCGCTGAGTTTTATCTCTTTCAGCATGATATTACGCATTGTGATCCCCCCTTTCCATTCTGAGCATGGTGTCTTCAAGGCTTTCGCCCTCAGCGGAGAGTTCCCGGACAAACTGCTCCAGGGGCATCGCGGCAGCGATCTTTCCTCCGGAGATATAGACTATGTCATCGGCGCATTTTTCTATGTCGGAGATTATATGCGTCGAGAAGAATACCGCCACTCCGTCGTTTTTAAGACCGGTGAAGATGTCCAGCAGCTCACTGCGGGAGAACGGATCCAGCCCGCTGGTAGGCTCGTCGAGTATAAGGACCTCCGCCCTGTGCGAAAGAGCCAGCAGCAGGTTGAACTTGACCTTCATGCCTTCCGAGAGCTCTATCGGCGCCTTCTGCTCGTCAAGATTGAACAGCTCAAGATACTTTCTGTACGCGGCGTCGTCCCAGGAATCGTAGAAACCGCGCACGATGCTTACTATGTCGCGTATCTTTTTTCTGGGGTACCAGTTGACCGTGCCGGTGGAGTAACCGATGCGCTTTTTTATCTCCTTTTCGTTCCCGATCAGCGACTTTCCGAAATAATCGATCTCGCCGCCGTCCGGATGGATCAGGTTGAACATGGATTTTATCGTCGTCGTCTTTCCTGCGCCGTTCCGTCCGATAAATCCGGTGATCCTCCCCGCTTCGACGCTGAACGAAGCGTCGCTGAGCTCAAATGACGGATACTTTTTTACAAGATGCCGAACTTCTATAACACTCATACAAGCCTCCATTTGTTTGATTTATATGAATATTGTAACATTTAGTTGCAGGAATTCTACCAACCGAAAATAACCCATTTTGCGTTTTTCTGTTATTTTTGGTTGCGTAAGCATAGAAGCGCAAGTCAAAACACGGCTTGACAAACAGCCTCCGGCCAAATTATGATTTGCCCGGAGGCAGGCTTAATGAAATACACCGAATACAAAGTCATAACGGATCTGGACAAACTTGACGGACTCTGCGGAGATCTGGCAGCGGCAGGCGTCAGCGGACTGGTGATAAACGACCCCAGGGACGCCGAATACTTCGATAAAGGCGCGGCGGGCTGGGTCATCTGGGACTATGTCGACAAGTCCGTCATGGAGCAGTTTGAGGAAGCCCCTTCCGTAACCTTTTATATCGAAGAAGGCAAAACTCTCCCGGAAGGCGCAGCGTCGCTGATCCGGGGCTTTGAGGTTAAAAGGACTCTCGTCGACGACGAGGACTGGCTGCACAAGTGGGAAGAATACTATGTTCCCATGCGCCTCAGCCCGCGCGTCGTGGCAAAACCGGTCTGGAAGGAATTTGACCCGCAGCCGGGCGATATAGTAATAGACATAGATCCGGGCATGGCCTTCGGCACAGGCAGCAGCCCTACCAGTTACCTCGCGGTCAGGCTCATGGAGAAGCATTTCCCCGCGCCGTGTCTACAGGCTGTCGACATAGGCTGCGGCACCGGCATTCTGTCTATAATTGCGGCAAAGCTCGGAGCGGAAAAGATAACAGCCGTGGACATAGATCCGGAAGCCGTCCGGAGCACCGCGGCCAACGCGAAGATCAACGGCTGCGGGGACAGGATAACTGTCTTCCGGGGCAGTTTCGCGGAAAGCATAAACTGCAGAGCGGACGCCGTACTCGCGAATCTCACCGCGGAGCTGGTAATGGAGCTCTGCAATGACGTCGCGCGCATATGCAGGCCCGGCACAGTTTTTATTTCCAGCGGCATAATAGACGATAAAGAAGCCCTCTGCTGCGGGCGCATACAGAGGGCCGGATTCGAGATCATCGATATAGAGCGCGACGACTGCTGGAGCGCCGTCGCGGCAGTGAAGCTATAGTCGGTTTTTCGGGTGACGCGCACTAAAGCATCAAGACCTGCATCAGTGTCTGCCTCTCTTCTTGTGATCAGCGGCTATCCTGTCCTTCCAGCTGTCCTTTAAAGGAGCGCCGCCGGCAACGCAGCACATGGCATCCGCCACAGTTTCGAAATTAAGTTTTGTGCCGATACCGTCAGGCACGTAATTTACGGCGCGTTCAGCTCTTATGCCGTAGTTCTTTGCGGTCTCTATGGCGTCGATGTTGGCGCCCATGAATATGAATTCCCAGCCTGCCTCAGTGCGCGCTTCGACCAGCTTTTTGACCTCGTCGCTGCTGTATTTCCGGCTGGCGTTTTCCATGCCGTCGGTGGTGATCACGAAAAGCGTCTGAGCGGGAACGTCCTCGGGACGGATATACTTGTGGATATCCATGGTCTTATGGATGGCATCCCCCATGGCGTCCAGCAGGGCGGTGCATCCGCTTGCCTGATAGCTTTCGCGGGTCATCTTAGGAACGTCCCCCACAGGGATGCGGTCGTGCAGGGTGCTGCTCGTGTCGTTGAAAGTTACCGTCGTAACGAGCACTCTGTTTCCGGAAGCCTTCTGCTTGTCGAGCATGGAATTGAAGCCTCCGATGGTGTCGTCCGTAAGCTCGTACATGGAACCGCTTGCGTCCAGAATAAAAACTACTTCGGTGATGTCGTTCTTTGCTGTGATCCTTTCTGTCATTTTATTTCCCTCCTGAATTAAAAACGCGGCTGTTTTTG
>JAFYFK010000176.1 GCA_017543805.1 Bacillota bacterium
GGCATGCGCGACGTAGCCCTTATGCCTTCGCGTTCTAAGGCCGGAAACAGCCTCACACGAACGCTTTTTAAGCTTCTTTATAATATTGACCTGCAGGACACCCAAACGGGCCTCAGAGGCATTCCTCTGACTCCGGAGAACATCGGCGGCCTGCTGGGGATCGAAGGCAACCGCTATGAATACGAGATGGATATGCTGGTTGAATCGGCCAGGCTTTTCCCCGGCGGGATCATTGAAGTCCCGATCGAGACGGTCTATATCGACAACAACGCTTCTACGCACTTCCACGCGATAAGGGACGGTTCCAAGGTCTACAGGGTGCTGTTCAGAAGGTTCCCGAAATACCTGCTTTCTTCGGTATCTTCTTTCGGCATAGACTATGTGCTGTTTAACGCGCTGTATTATCTGATCTTCAGAAATTCCACGCCGGCAACGGTGATCGCCCGTATAATAAGCGCGTCCTGCAATTATCTGATAAACAAAAAGCTGGTCTTTAAGAACAGCGGCAGCAAATACAATATAAAATCCTATGCGGTGCTTGCGGTCCTTGTCCTGCTCGCAAACATGGCGTTTATGAAGCTGCTGGTCGAGATACTCCACTGGCCGGCCTTCCTCGCCAAGATACTGGTCGAAGTCGTCCTCTACATCGTCAACTTCTTTATTCAGCAGAATATAGCAAGCAGAAAGTAATTTGATCTATTGATGCTGACTAATATGAACATAAGAAAACCCCGGTCCGAAGACCGGGGTTTTGAATTGTGATTTTGAACTTCCTACATGAGTCCCATTGCTCTGGGCAGAGCGGAGATGATGATCGGGAAGTAGCTGATCGCGAGAAGTACGATAACTTCAGCAAGCAGATAGGGTAAGAGCTTTTTGCTTACGCTTTCAAGGCTCTGGCCGGAAAGCCCGCATGCAACGAAGAGGTTAACGCCCATCGGCGGGGTGATCATACCGATCGAAGTGTTAACAACGATCAGGATACCAAGCTCTTCTGCGGTCATTCCCATACCGGGAGCAAGAGCAACGAATACCGGTGTGCACAGCAGTATGATCGACTGGGTCTCAAGGAAGCAGCCGAGGAACAGCAGTACGATGTTCGCCATGATTACAAGAGAGAATCTCGAAGAGAATACACTCAGAACTGCAGCGGCGAGCGTGGACGGAATGTTGTTCTGGGTCAGGAAGTACGCAAACGGTGAAGACATACCGATTACGAACATTACTATGGAAGCGGACAGCGCAGAGGACTTGAAGATGTCTGCGAGTACCTTGAAGTTAACTTCCTTGTAAACGAATACGGAGATGATGAGCGCATAGCCGGAAGCTACAGCTGCAGCTTCGGTCGGAGTGAAGAAACCGCCGTAGATACCACCCAGAATGATGAGCGGCATCAGGAGAGCCAGGATAGCTTCTCTGAAGGTTACGAACACTTCCTTGCCGGAGACCTTGCCGGTTTCCGGAGCGTCATACTTCTTGTTCATTATGATGTTCGCAATGCACAGGGCCAGTGCGAGCAGAAGTCCGGGGACAACGCCTGCCATGAACATGGTACCGATAGATACGGATGCGGTGATAGCATAGGTTACCATCGGGATCGAAGGCGGAATAACTACGCCCAGGGTACCGGAGGTTGCAGCGATAGCGGCTGCGGTGTCGCTCGGATATCCTCTTTCGATCATGTGCGGATACATGATGCCGCCGATAGCAGCAACAGTAGCCGGGTTGGATCCGGAGATAGCGCCGAAGAACGCGGATGCAACTACGCAGATGCAGGCGAGTCTTGCAGCGAGCTTACGGAGCAGGATCTGGAGGAACGCGATAAGTCTCTTGGAGATACCGCCCTTCTCCATGATGTTACCACCCAGTATGAAGAGAGGAACTGCCATGAGGGGGAAGTTGTCTGTCTGGGTGAATATTCTCTGCGGAATGGAAACGAACATCTTTGCCTGTCCGTTCTTCCACATGGATACGGTTACTGCGCATCCGAGCGCAATACCGATAGGTACGCCTACGAGGAGGAAGGCAAATAATATTAAGAATACAAATGCTGCCATTATAACTGATCCTCCTCATCCTTGCTTAAGCCCCTCATTACCTGAATATTGTGGATGGTGTATTCAACGGCAAAGAAGAACAAGCCAATGGGTATGGCCAGATAAATGATCCACATAGGCCACTGGAGAGCCGGAGAGAGCTGACCGGTCGTAATCTGCTTACGGGCAAGCGTGCTTGCCTGATATGCTGCAAATACGCAGAAAAGATCTGTGAAGAGTATGCGGAGCACATAGAAGATCTTCTTCAGCCAAGCCGGCATAAAGCCGTCCAGAGCGGAAACGGCGTAGTGAGCACCTTTTCTTGCACCAACGATGATACCGATATAGATCATCCAGATCATGCAGTATCTGGAGAATTCCTCACCCCAGGGCATACGCCAGAGCTGAGTGTATCTTGCGATGGTGAATCCAAGAACGATGATGAGCTGGAGGGAAAGAAGTATAGCTATAACTGTACTTTCTATCTTGTCCAGTGTTTCAACAAACTTTTTCAAGGGACACCCCCTAAATCTTTTAAAAGTTATAACCGTTATTATTGCAAATTGGGAGGCCGATCCGATTGGGACGGCCCCCCCCAAATGTTACCCTAACTGATTGTTAAAGTTGCGGAATTATCTTCCGAGGAGTGCGTTGCAAGCATCAACGACAGTCTGGTTTGCACCGAGGCTAACAGCGTCTGCATAGACCTTCTGTACGCCTTCGGAAGCAGCCCACTCTGCGATGTCAACGTCAGTGACCTTGGAGACCTTTTCGATGTCTGCTCTGTCAGAAGCAAGAGTAGCCTGGCAGAAGTTACGCTCCCAAGTGTGAGCTTCGTCAGCAGCCCTGTCGAAGCAAGCTCTCTCGAAATCGGTCCAGCTGTTGTAGAGGTCGAGGTTGACCATCATCGGGGAAGCGCTGTAGAAGACCTGAGTCATGGATACGTACGGCTGTACTTCCTGGAGCTTGTTGGAGTTGATGATCTGGAGCGGGTTCTCCTGACCATCGATGGTGCCCTGCTGGCAAGCGGTGAATACTTCGCCCATTGCCATCGGGGTAGCATATACGCCCCAGTTGGAGTAGGTTGCCATATGGATGTTGTTCTCCATGGTACGGAGCTTGAGGCCCTTCAGGTCTTCCGGATGAACGATCTCTCTCTTGTTGTTGGTGGTGTTACGGAATCCGTTTTCGAAGAAGTTTACAGCATAGATGCCCTGATCATAGAACTGGTCCATGAGGTAACGGCCAACTTCCTCGGAGTCGAGTGCCTTATAAGCCTCTTCTGCACTCTGGAAGAAGTACGGGAGGTCGATGCTGTAGAAGTCCTTTACATAGTTTCCTACAGGACCGGTAGAGGTTACGAGCATGTCCTGAGAACCGAGGGATACGGACTCGATCATGTCTCTCTCGCCGCCGAGCTGGGAGTCCCCGTGGATCTCGAGGGTCATGGTGCCGTTGGAATATCCTTCGAGCAGCTTCTTCATGACGATGAGGCCCTGGTTGTAAGCGCCGGTGATAGGAACGGAAGTTCCGACTACGAGCTTGATCTTAGCGCCTTCGAGACCGTTAGCCTCTTCTGCGCCGCCGACCGGCTCAAACTTGTTGAGGTCTACGTCCGGGGTTCCCATGGTCTCGCCATTGTCAGCCGGAGCTTCCGGAGTGGTAGCTGCGGGAGCCGGGGTGGATGCTGCCGGAGCCGGAGTGGTTGCTGCGGGGGCTTCAGTCTTGGAGCCGCCGCAACCGGCAACTAAGGCAAGAACCATTATTACTGAAAGTACGATTCCTAAAAACTTTTTCATGGTTTTCCTCCTTAAAAGTCTTATTTTGCGATACCACACTATTGCGGTACCGAACAGGAACGATGTTTACTTTTGCCGAAACGTTTCTGAAATGTTACAGAAATATTTCAACGCCATTATTTTACCCTCTGATTGACAATGTTTCAAGCACTTTTGCCCAAATATTGACTTTTCGATTGTGAAATCTACTGTTGACACAATTTATTGTGCTTAAGAGGGCTTAATTCCACAAAATATTTGAGTGAAAAACGGCTGTTTTAAGATATTCTTAAAACGTTTTTGGCGGATTTTTGCCATTTTTGTCTGTATTTCACGGATTTTTATCCGCAGATCACGGACTTTTAAGCGCCCGTTATCACTGTTTTATACCGCAATAGGCCGCTTTCTGATATCCTGGTGCTGCTCTACCGGCGCGTCTATGCCAAGTATGGATTCGGCAATATTCATGGCGTGGTCCGCACAGCGCTCAAGGTCGTTGATCATATCGGTATAGATAACGCCGCCGCGGGGTTCGCATATGCCCTGCTTGAGGCGCTCGATATGGTTGTTTACGCATTCGTCGTTGAGGTCGTCGCAGAGCTGCTCCAGGCGCTCGGTCTCGTAATACAGGGACATATCCTTATGCACAAAACAGCGCAGAGCCGTGTTTACAGCCTCAGCGGACGACTTCGCCATCTTCCTGAGGTCAGCGATGCCCGCGCCGCTCAGATGGACCTTGTTGTCGGTGATCTCGATCTCATATTCCGTAATATTCTCAGCGTGGTCGGCGATGCGCTCAAAATCCGAAAGCACGTTGAACATAAGGCTTATGGCCTCGTGGTCCTTAAGGGAAAGATCTTCAGCATAGACCTTTACCAGATAGGCGTTGAGTTCATGGTTAAGGTAATTGAGCGTATTCTCGCGCTCGATGACCTTTTCGGTATAGCTTTTTTCCTTATCGAAAAAGCTGTCGATCGCCATGTTCAGATTGTTTATGCAGAGCGTGCCGAAACGGATCAGCTCCATCTTTGCCTGCGCGACCATGGCTATGTGGCCTTTTCTGAGGTCATTCGTAACATAGATGAGCTTCTTGGATTCGTACTCGTCGTCCGGGTCGTCCGGCATGAGCCTCATGGAGAAGTCCGCGAGCGGCTTGACCAGCGGCAGCATGACTATCGAGCCCAGCAGGTTGAAGATAAGATGCAGGTTTGCGATCTGCCTCGCGGGGACCGCGGGAGAAAGCCCTGCGATAAACCTTATAAGTCCGGGGAAGATCAGCACGGCGAGAACAAAGATCACTATGGACATCAGCCTTGAAATGACCTGCGTCACAGTGACCCTTCTGGACGCCTTGTTTCCGCCGAACGAGGAAAGGATCAGCGGGGCAAGCGCGCCGAGGTTCATGCCGAGCACTATATATACTACAGAAGAAAGTTCAAAACCGGACGCCAGCGAGGTCGCGACGATGACCTGAAGGATACCGACCGCGGCGGATGATGACTGGATAAGGAAAGCGAAAGCAAATCCGAAGAGGAACGATAGCAGCGGGTTGCTGACCTCATTGAGGAAATCCTCGACGATCCCGCCTAGCTGCATCGCCTGGACCGCTTCGCCCATAACGAATATGCCCGTAAAAAGAACGCCGAAGCCGAGAACTATGGCTCCGATCCGCTGCACTTTGCGCCTCTTTATAAACAGGTAGAGGACCATGCCCACAAACAGGATGAGCGGAGCGAAAGGCGCTATGTCGAACGCGATGATCTGGGCCGTAATGGTCGTTCCGATGGTAGCGCCGAGCATCACATACAGCGCCTGGGCAAGAGTCATCAGCTGGGCGTTGACAAAGCCCGCGGCCATTACCATGGTGGCTCCGGAGCTCTGTATCAGCGCCGTAACGAGCGCTCCCACAGCCACGGCCTTGACGCCGCTATTAGTGAGCGACTGCAGCACATTGCGCAGATTCTCGCCCGCGGCCTTCTCCAGGGCAGCAGTCATAAAATTGATGCCGAAGAGGAACAGCCCTATTCCGCCGAGCAGCAGAAACACGTTGTAAATCTGATCCATAAAAATCCCCTTTATATAGAAACGCTGTTATTGTTTTGAGAAATTCTTAATAAGCTTATTTCGCAATTTTAACCGAATATACCATAACATAAAGGGAAACAAGATTCCACAGGAAAAGTGTTATCTGTTATTATTGAAGAGGAATCTTAACAACCTTTTTATATAACACACCGACAAGGAGCAGAAATGGAACAGAAAAGCAAAAAAGAACGCAGATCCTGGGCGCAGTTCGACGCCCTCGAAATGGGCACAGGCTGGGACACCGAGGACATTAAGAAGCCTCAGATAATGGTCGAGAGCGTGTATGGCGACTCCCACCCCGGCAGCTACCACCTGAACCAGCTTACAGAGCAGGCGATCTACGGAGTCTACGAAAAAGGCGGAAAGCCCGCGAGGTACTTCGCGACGGACATCTGCGACGGCTGCGCGATGCTGCACGACGGAATGAATTACATCCTGGCGTCCCGCGAAGCCATAGCCAACATGGTCGAGATGCACGCAAACGCAGTCCC
>JAFYFK010000177.1 GCA_017543805.1 Bacillota bacterium
GACCTGTCAGTATCCCGAAGAAAACATCAACAAGCTCTTTGACATCGGCGTCATGGGCATGTGCGTCCCCAAGGAATACGGCGGAGCGGGAGCTGATCCTCTCGCCGCGGCTATCGCTGTTGAAGAGCTCTCCAAGCAGTGCGCTTCCACAGGAGACATCGTAGCAACCCACAACGGGCTCTGCTGCGACCCCATCATGAACTTCGGAAACGAAGCCCAGAAGGCCAAGTACCTTCCGATGCTCACCACCGGAAAGGTCGTCGGCGCGTTCTGCCTCACCGAGCCTGCAGCAGGCTCCGACGCCGCCAACGTGCAGACCACGGCTGTCCTCGACGGAGACCACTGGGTGCTCAACGGCTCCAAGCTGTTCATCACCAACGGTTATGTCGCAGGCGTATTCGTAGTCTTCGCCATGACCGAGAGAGGAAAGGGCACCAAGGGCCTGTCCGCGTTCATCGTAGAGAGCAGCTTCCCCGGATTCTCCGTAGGAAAGCACGAGGAGAAGCTCGGCCTCCACGGATCCCCGACAGCTGAGATCGTCTTCCAGGACTGCATCGTCCCGAAGGAGAACCTGCTCGGCGAGCTTGGCAAGGGCTTCAAGATCGCTATGGCTACCCTCGACGGCGGCCGCATCGGAATCGCTGCCCAGGCTCTGGGCATCGCCGAAGGCGCAATGGAAGAAGCTATCGCCTACACCAAGACCCGCGTGCAGTTCGGAAAGCCGATCAGCAAGTTCCAGAACACCCAGTTCGAGCTGGCGGACATGGACCTCGGCTGCGAGGCGGGAAGACTGCTTATATACAAGGCCGCGCTGCTGAAGGGCGCAGGCCAGAGATACACCAAGGAAGCCGCAAGGGCCAAGCTCTGGTGCTCCGAGCTCGCGATGAAGACGACCGTAAAGGCTCTTCAGATGTTCGGCGGCTACGGCTACACCAAGGACTATCCGATGGAGCGCATGATGCGCGACGCCAAGATCACCGAGATCTACGAAGGCACCTCCGAAGTTCAGAGGATCGTCATCTCGGCCAACATGGGACTGTAGAACGAAAGACAATTTAATAAATACCGCGTCAGGGCCGTCCGTAAAGGACGGCTCTGTTTATTTGTATAATTATGTTAACAGCTGTATATTTATGACACTATATAAGAATGTTTAGTTTTCTTTTGGACTATCTTTATCCAATTAACTGAACGATTTTTCATTAACTGTCTCCAAATATATGAATTATTCTGAAAAATGACTAATTGTTATGTATTTTTATTCTTGACTTTAGTTCTGTACAGTAATACAATTTGTGAAATTATCTGAAATCATACCTTTTTGGTTTGGTTATTGAAAGGAGTTATTTATGAGCAACAAGCAAACAGGTTTTGAGATCCGCGAGGACCAGCGCCAGAACTGGTGGTCCATTGCGGCGGTCTGGGCAGGCGGCATGATCTGCGTGTCCTCGCTGATGATCGGCGGAATCCTTTCCGGCGGCGGCCTCAGCATCCCGGAAATCATTTGTTCCATTCTTATAGGATACGCTCTTGTATGCGTATACATGATTCTTATCGGTATGCAGGGCTGTGACCTCGGTCTTCCTGTAGCCGTACTTGCCGGAGGTTCCCTCGGTGAGAAGGGCGGGAGGTTCATCATCAGCCTTATCCTCGCCATCGCCTGCATAGGCTGGTTCGGCATCCAGTCCGCAACCTGCGGCACCGCTTTCGCGAGCATGGTCGCTGCAATGACCGGCGGAGAGGCCACACCGACTTCCATCGCCATCTGGTCCATCATCTGGGGCGTAATAATGCTCGTCACCGCTGCGACCGGATTCAAGGGCCTCAAGTGGCTGAACATCATCGCAGTTCCGCTTCTCCTCGTCGTATGCCTCTACGGCCTTATCGCGGGCATCGGATTCAACAACGGTTCTGAGATCCTCAAGGCTTATCATCCCGCAGAATCCGCAGGCATCGTATTCGGATCCAACATGACAGTTGCTTCCTTCGCTCTCGGCGGCGTAATCTCCGCTGACTACTGCAGATTCGCCAAGAATCGCGGCGACGTTACCAAGTCCTCTATCGTAGGCGTCATCCCGGCAGGTATCTTTATGCTGATGACCGGCGCTCTGCTCGCCATCGTTACCGGACAGTACGATGTTACTTCCATCCTCGCTTCCCTCGGTCTTCCGTTCCTCGGCCTCGTAGCACTCGTACTAGCTACCTGGACCACCAACGTAACCAACGCTTTCTCCGGCGGTCTTGCACTTACCAACCTGCTCGGTTTTGATGAGAGCAAGTTCGGAATCGCTACCGCAGTCGCAGGCGGCGTAGGAACTCTCCTCGCGGCATTCGGCGTGCTCAACGCGTTCCAGGGCTTCCTGTCCCTCATGTCCGGTCTTGTTCCGTCCCTCGCCGGCGTTATCATCGCTGATTACTGGGTAGCCTGCAAGGGCAAGAAGGAGAACTTCGTCCTTCGCGAAGGCGTTTACGCCAAGGGCCTCATCGCTTACATCATCGGAACTCTCGTAGCATGCGTCACCGGCGGCACCTTCGCCAACATCCCGGGCCTTGTAGAGGCAGTTCCTTTCCTCAATACTCCGTTCTTCATTGGACCTATCAACGGAATCGTGGTATCATTCATCTGCTACGTAATTCTCGATAAGGTAATGCCGAACAAGGAGGCTAAATAATGCGTCAGATCGGTCTAAACGAAGTTGAAGACATCGCGCGCGGCGCGGCGCTTTTAGGCGCGGGCGGCGGCGGTGACCCGTACATCGGAAAGCTTGTAACTGTAGGCGCCATCAAGGAATGCGGCCCGGTTACCCTGCTGGATCCCGAAGAAGTTCCCGATGACGCCCTGATCGCGCCGTTCGCGATGATGGGCGCTCCCACAGTTCTTGCGGAGAAATCCCTCAGCGGCGAAGAGTACAAAGCTCTCTTCGACATAATGTCCAACCGTTTCGGAAAGAAGATATATGCCACAATGCCCATGGAGGCAGGCGGTCTCAATTCCATGCTCCCCATAGCTACCGCCGCGAGGCTCGGCCTTCCGATGGTCGACTGCGACGGCATGGGCAGAGCGTTCCCCGAGCTTCAGATGGTCACTTTCACCATCGGCGGCATCAGCGCCACACCGATGGGACTCGCTGACGAAAAGGGCAACGTTGTAATGATGGAGACCATCACCAACAAGTGGACCGAGGATATCGGCCGCGCCATCACCATGGCATGCGGCGGTTCCGTTTCCATCACTCTGTTCCCGATGACCGGCAAGCAGATGAAGGAATACGGCGTCAAGGGCATAGTCACCCGCAGCCAGAAGCTCGGTGAAGCCATCCGCAACGTCAAGAACGTCACCGACAAGACTCCCGAGGAAGCGTTCCTCGAATTCACCGAAGGATTCAAGCTCTTTAAGGGCAAGATCTGCGACGTGCTCCGCGAGACCCGCGGCGCGTTCAACTTCGGCAAGGTCGTCGTTGAAGGAATCGGAGAGTGCAAGGGAAGCCAGGCATATGTCGAGTTCCAGAACGAGAACCTCGCGTGCTATGTAAACGGCGAAATCGTCGCGACCACTCCGGACCTCATCTGCCTCGTGGATACAGAGACCTTCAATCCGGTCCCGACGGACGCTCTCAAGTACGGCAAGCGCGTTATGATAGTCGGCCTCAAGTGCTTCCCGATGTGGAGGATCCCGGAAGGAATCGAACTGGTCGGACCCAGGTACTTCGGAGTAGACACCGATTACATTCCCATTGAAGAACGCTGCAAAGGAGGTTGGAAGTAATGTACAAATTAGGCATTGACGTAGGCGGCACCAATACTGACGCCGTCCTGATCGACGAAAACCTCAACGTTGTGGCAGACATCAAGTATCCCACTACAAAAGACATTTACAGCGGCATTGTGGGAGCCCTCAAGACCGTTCTCGAGGTCTCCGGTGTAGACCGCAGCCAGATAAAGCAGGCCATGCTGGGCACCACTCAGTGCACCAACGCCATCGTAGAGCGCAAGAACCTCGCCAAGATCGGCATCCTGCGCCTCGGCGCTCCGGCAAGCCTCGCCATCAAGCCGATGGTGGACTGGGCTGACGACATAAAACAGGTTTCTGTAGCCGAACGCATTATCGGCGGCGGAAGCGAATACGACGGCAAGCCCATCTCCGCTTTCGACGAAGCGGCGGCAAAAGAATTCTTTGCCGAGCTCAAGGAAAAGGGCATCAAGTCCGTAGCTATCTCCTCTGTATTCTCGCCGGTCAGAAACGATGACGAAAAGAAGGCCGCGGAGATCTGCAAGGAAGTTATGGGCGCCGACACCCACGTTTCCATCTCCAGCGAGATCGGCTCCATGGGTCTTATCGAAAGAGAAAACGCGACCATACTCAACGCGGCGCTCTACAAGGTAGCTGACATGTTTACCGAGGGCTTTGCGCAGAGCCTTGCCGACGAAGGCATTACCAACGCGGACATCTATATCTCCCAGAACGACGGCACGCTGATGACCATCGATTACGCAAGGCTGTACCCGATACTTACGGTTGCCTGCGGACCTACCAACTCCATCCGCGGCGCAAGCTATCTGAGCCAGGTCCAGAACGCCATCGTCATCGACGTAGGCGGCACCACCACTGACCTCGGCGTCATCCAGAACGGATTCCCCAGAGAATCCTCCATCGCTGTTACCATCGGCGGCGTACGCACCAACTTCCGTATGCCGGACGTTATCTCCATTGGTCTCGGCGGCGGTTCCATAGTGCGCGAGCACGAGGACGGCACTGTTACAGTCGGTCCGGACAGCGTAGGCTACGCCATCACCGAGAAGGCTCTGGTCTTCGGCGGAGACGTCCTTACCGCGAGCGACGTTGCCGTAAGGCTCGGAATGGCTGAAATGGGCGATCCGTCAAAGGTTGCCGGCATCTCCGAAGAACTCTGCAAAAAGGCTCTGGCCGCTATGGTCACACTCGTCGAGGATTCCATAGACTCGATGAAGGTCAGCAGCGACGACGTTGACGTTATCCTGGTAGGCGGCGGTTCCGTAATACTTCCGGAAAAGCTCGCCGGCGCAAAGCAGGTGATCAAGCCGGATCACTTCGGCTGCGCCAACGCCATCGGCTCCGCTATTTCCAAGGTCAGCGGAACTTACGAAAAGCTTATCAACTATGACGAGATCCCCAGAGACCAGGCTCTTGAGCAGGCCAGGCAGCAGGCCATCGAAATGGCAGTCGCTTCCGGCGCCGCAAGGGAGACAGTCGAGATCATCGACATGGAAGACGTTCCACTCCAGTATTATGCAGGCCACACCAACCGCGTAAAGATCAAAGCCGCGGGAGAACTCCTGGTCTAGTATAACTCTGAGTACCTGATAAAAGCGCAAAATCGCCTCGATGAGAGGCGATTTTGTGCTTTTATGACTCTTTATATGGCTATATGGCTATATGGCGGTTATGATTATTTTTGCGGCAAACAGCAGCGCAACTATAATGATCGCCGGCGGCATCTTGTCTTTTTTGCCTGCCGCATAGTTCAGGATTACAAAGGAAAGGATCCCGAACATTATACCGTCGGAAACGCTGGAAGCGCAGATCATAAAGACGATAGCGAGAAACGCCGGTATGTATTCGGACGGATCGGTAAAATCGATCTCGGTGACAGAGCTTACCATCATTGCTCCGACAAGAATAAGCGCCTGCGCCGAAGCCGCGGTCGGAATCGAGCCGAACAGCGGCTCAAGGAACAGCGACAGCAGGAACAGTACAGCCGTTGTGACCGACGTGAGGCCTGTCCTTCCTCCTGCGGCAACACCCGCGGCGCTTTCCACAAAGGTGGTGACCGTAGATGTCCCGAATATGGAGCCTGCAGTAGTTCCTATGGCATCGGCGAGCAGGCCTTCCTTACAGTTTGGTATGGAACCGTCGTCCCTCACCAGTCCCGACTTATCCGCGCAGCCTATGAATGTTCCTACAGTGTCGAACATATCGACAAACAGAAAGGTGAAGACTACAGTGATAAAGTCGAACGCGGACCTGCTTCCCGAAAATATATCTCCGAAGGCAAATTCACAGAAATACGGAGAGCTGGGAAGGAAAGAACCCCCTGCGTAATGAGTTACGCCGAGCGGTATGCCTATAAGCGTAGTAACGATTATTCCGATAAGGATCGCTCCGTTGACCTTTCTGACGAGCAGGATGCCGCTGATCACGAGGCCGAGCATCGCGACGCCGGCGGATCCAAGGAACCAGGAGGGGTTGAGCTTTGTGAGCGTTGACGCGTCGGCGGTGATTATCTCCGCGTTTTTAAGTCCTATATACGCGATAAACAGTCCGATGCCGGCGCTGATCGCTTTTTTCAGACCGGCGGGAATGCTGTTTACGATGGCTTCCCGGATATTGCAGAAGGTCATGAGCAAAAAGATGATGCCCTCGACCAGGATCGCTGAAAGCGCCCACTGCCACGGATAACCCATACCCAGACAGACTGTATAGGCAAAGAAAGCGTTCAGCCCCATACCGGATGACAGAGCAAAGGGAAGATTTGCGAACAGCCCCATGATCAAAGTTGCGCCTGCGGAAACTATCGCCGTTGCGGCGAATACCTTTCCGAAATCCATGCCGGTCTGCGAGAGTATCATCGGATTGACCGCAAGTATATAGGCCATGGTCATAAATGTTGTAATTCCCGCGGTTATTTCCGTCCTGACGCTGCTGCCGCGTTCAGTGATCTTAAAAAACTTATCCATTTCCACACCTGCTGCTTGATCTGAAAAAATACTATATATCATTATAACACGGCCGGTCCGGTATTTTCTACTGCCGGCTGCGGGCAGACTCCGGGTCCTGTATAACTCTGAATGCCCGATAAAAGCGCAAAATCGCCTCATACAGAGGAGGTTTTGTGTTTTGCGGGCATTTCTGTTACAATAGTGCGGAAATTGCACACGGAGCGTTTTTTATGATATTTCTTATTACCGCGATACTCTGCAGCGCGTCGATGGCGCTTGCGCTTAAATATTTCGGCAGCCAGAGCGGCAACCGCTATGGGATAATACTCGGCAATTATATTACATGCGTGCTCATCGCTTTTTTCGCCGTGCCGGAAAAGCGCATGCTGCTTTCGCTCAGCAGGACGACAGTGGTATGCGGCCTTATCTGCGGGGCGCTGTTTGTTGCGGGGCTCGTTACTATCCAGCTGAGCATACCGGTCAACGGGACGACTCTAAGCGCCGCGTTCGCAAGGCTTGGGCTCGTGGTCTCGCTCGCCGCGAGCATAGCGCTGTTCGGGGAAAGGCCGGGAGCATTTCAGATAGCCGGCATTGTTCTGGTGCTTGCCGCGCTTGTGCTGATAAACAGCGGAAAAGAGAAGTTGAATACAGACATAGCGTCTCCGGGGCTTCTGCTTCTGACTATGCTCGCTGGAGGGCTTGCCGACACCATGGCCAAGATATTTGAGCGCGTCGGGAGCAGGGAAGAGGACACCGCGTATTTCTTCGTCCTTTTCTGCACCGCTTTAGTCATAACATCCGGTCTGGCATATTCGGAATACCGCAGGAGCGGTAAAAAACTTGTCCTTCGGGAGATGCTCGCCGGCGCCGCGGTCGGCGTTCCGAACTATTTCTCTTCTTATCTGCTTTTGCAGGCGCTGGTCTCGCTTCCGGCGTTTTTCGTGTATCCGGTATTCAGCACAGGGACGATACTTGTCGTTCTGTTCTGCAGCGCGCTGCTCTTTAAGGAGCGTCCCGGCAGCCGCCAGCTTGCAGGAATAGGCGTTATACTCGCTGCGCTTGCGCTGCTGAATTTATAATTTTTTATTCTGTTTGCTTATTTTTTTTGTGATAACATTATTATGTTCCGGCTGAATTAATGTCAGATTTGTACGGAGGCGTATTAATGGAATTTGTGAAGGCCCATCAGCTTAACGCGATGCTGTTCATGAGCGGCATCTGTTTTGTGCTGGCGATCCTTACCATAACTACAAAGGCGCTGCCCCCGAAGCGCAGGCGCATCCTTGCGCTGCTGGAGATCGCGGCCATGGTCCTGCTGCTTTCAGACCGCTTCGCGTATATATACAGGGGCGACCCGAGCACGCTCGGTTTCTGGATGGTCCGCATCTGCAATTTCCTCGTCTACCTTATGACGCTTTATATTTCCCACGCGCTGACGCTGTACCAGATGGATCTTTTCAGGAACGAGGGAAAACTTTCTGTCATCCCGAAACGCCTGTGGGTCTGCGAGATCCTGTTTTTGATAGGGCTTGTCCTTCTGGTGATTTCCCAGTTTACGGGGCTGTATTATACCTTTGACGCAAATAACACATATCAGCGGGCTCCTGCCAACATCCTCTGCTATGTTATGCCTTTCCTGATCACTTTCCTTCAGCTCTCTGTCGTTGTGCAGTACCGCAAACAGCTGCGGCCGCGTATCGTTCTCTCCCTGGGGCTGAACACCCTTGTGCCTCTGGTCGCGTCTGTCATTCAGATATTCGCTTACGGCGTGTCCCTGACCAATATGACTGTCGTCGGAATGGCGATATTCCTCTACATCCTTGTGGTCGTGGATCTGAGCGAGACCGCGGAGCACGCCAGGAACATGGAGATAGAGTTCTACCGGCACGAAAAGGAAAAAGAGCACGACATGTTCGAGCAGACCGCCGAGGCTCTGGCAAGCGCGATAGACGCCAAGGAC
>JAFYFK010000022.1 GCA_017543805.1 Bacillota bacterium
CCAGATAATCCCGGGAAGGCTCGCCTTACCGGTGCGCTCTTCGATGATCCGGGCGTAGTTCCCGTCCGGGACAAAGCAGATGTCCTGGCTGTCAGGCTTGTCCGCGTTGACAAAACCGTTCTCCTCCGCTATTCGGCGGGTCTCGCTCTTGGGGAGGGAGCCCAGCGGAAACAGCGTGTGCGCCAGCTGGTACTGATCCATGAAGAATAAAACGTAGCTCTGATCCTTGTTTTCGTCCAGGCCCTTTTTCAGAACGTAAAGCCCGTCCCGCTGCTCGATCCGGGCGTAATGGCCGGTCACTATCTTTTCGCAGCCAAGCTGCTTTGCGCGCTCGTAGAGCTTTCCGAACTTAAGATAGCGGTTGCAGTCTATGCAGGGGTTTGGGGTGCGGGCGTGCAGGTAGCTGTCCACAAAGCGGTCGATGACCTTTTCGCCGAATTCGTCCTTAAAGTTAAAGACATAATAAGGCATGCCGAGCCTGTAGGCCACGCTTCTGGCGTCCGCGACGTCGTCCAGGCTGCAGCAGGTCTTCCCGGCCGGAAGCCCGGCGTCATCGTTGTCGTAGAGCTTCATGGTGCAGCCGGTGCAATCGTACCCCTGTTCTTTTGTAAGCAGAGCCGCGACGCTGGAATCCACGCCGCCGCTCATGGCGATCAGAGCTTTCATGTTTTATATTTTACACTATTCGGGGCCGCATTGCGACAACTGCCTTGGGCAACAAAAAACCCGCCTGCCCGTGGCGGGAATTTTGCATTCTTTGTGAGGTAAAGTCAATATGTCAGAGAACACTGAATGAAAGGGAGAATTCATGCGGGGCTTTGCCCGAAACCCCGCAAGTTTGTGTGGTTCGATACGTACTGTTAAGGAGTTAGCGTTCTCTAATACAAGTTATACAACTTTAACAATCTCTTGTCAAGCGCTTTTTATTTTTTGTTTTGAGAGCCCTGGCGGAATTTAGTATGCAGATCACCGCGACGCCTACGTCGGCGAATACGGCGGCCCACATGTTGGCCGCGCCCAGAGCTCCGAGCACCAGCACCAGAGCCTTGACGGCCAGCGCAAACCAGATGTTCTGCTTTACTATGCGCAGGGTCTTGCGGGAGATCTCGACGACTCTGGCAATCTTGCGGATGTCGTCGTCCATAATAACGACGTCAGCCGCCTCTATGGCAGCGTCCGAGCCGAGGCTCCCCATGGCGAACCCGAGGTCAGCGCGGGTCAGCACCGGAGCGTCGTTTAAGCCGTCGCCCACAAATCCGAGAGCGGCGCCTTCCGCCTCCGCGGCCAGCAGTTCCTCGACCGCCGCGACCTTGTCAGCCGGCAGCAGGTCGGAACGGACTTCCGAAATGCCGAGCTGCGCGGCCACGGCCTTTGCGCTCTCGCCGCGGTCGCCGGTCAGCATTACCGTACGGTTTACGCCGACAGCCTTAAGATCCCGCAGCGCCTCCTGAGCGCCGTTTTTGACGCTGTCGGAGATTATTATGCTTCCGGCATATTTGCCCTCACATGCCACAAAGACCACCGTGCCGGGGCTGTTTTGGGCCTCAAAAGCGATTCCGTGGGCGGACATGAGCTTTGCGTTGCCGGCGAGCACCTTCCGGCCGTCGAAACTGACCGAAACGCCGTGCCCGGCCTCCTCCGCGGCGTCCGTAACAAGGGACGCGTCCACGGCTCCGCCGCGCTCCTTAAAGGCCTCGCGGACGGACTCGGCTATCGGGTGGGTGGAAAAACTTTCCGCCGCGGCGGCGAGCCTCAGCAGCTCAGCCTCGTCAAAGCCCTGAGCCGGATGGATCTCCGATACCTTGAATTCTCCCTTTGTGAGCGTGCCGGTCTTGTCGAAGACCAGCGTGTCCATCCTGGCGATAGATTCGATGCAGGTCGAGCCCTTTACCAGGACACCAATCATTGACGCGGCCCCGATGCCGCCGAAGAAGCCCAGAGGCACTGAGATGACCAGCGCGCAGGGGCAGGAGATTACGAGGAATACGCACGCGCGGCGTATCCATTCGCTCCAGACCGCCCAGCCTCCGCCGATAAAGAGCGGCGGAACTATCGCCAGAAGCGCCGCGGCTATGGTTACGAAAGGCGTATAGTACCTTGCGAATTTGGTTATAAACTGCTCTGTCTTTGCCTTTTTGTCCGTCGCCTCTTCCACAAGGGTCAGTATCCTGGCGACGGTCGAATCCTCGTAAACCTTGCTTGTAACGACGCGCAGGGTCCCGCTCCCGTTGACGCTTCCGCTGTAGATCTCGTCCCCCTCGGATGCTCTGCGCGGAACTGATTCGCCGGTCAGGGCGGCGGTGTCCAGCCAGGATTCGCCGGAGACGACCTTTCCGTCAAGCGGCACGCGCTCGCCGGGCATTATCACTATGGTGCTGCCGATCTCTACCTCGTCCGGGTCCATCTGCGTGACTTCCCCGTTCTGTTCAACGTTCGCGTATTCCGGAACGATGTCCATCATGGCGGCTATGGCCTCGCGGGATTTTCCTACGGCGTGGTCCTGGAACAGCTCCCCGACCTGATAGAACAGCATTACGGCGACGGCTTCGTCATAGCGGCCTATTGCAAACGCGCCGAAGGTGGCGACCATCATCAGGAAG
>JAFYFK010000178.1 GCA_017543805.1 Bacillota bacterium
CTGAGAAATAATATGCCATGATAACCTCTGTATCCTCTTTTTTTAGTTAATGCAACGCTTATATCGCTTCGATAAAGTACAGCCTCGAGGTGTAGTCCGAGAAGCATCTGGTCTGGTCGTTGAAGCCGGTTCCGCCGTAGGCAGGGGCAAGGCTGACGCCTGCGTTCATGAGCACCGCTCCCGACACAGCCATGTCTTCCTCTTCGCCTTTCATCTTGTAGAAGCGCGCTATTGCGTTGTGTGCGAGGGAATTCTGCTTAATGTGGATAGGGGCAACGGTGTTCACGAGGTCCCCGAACTGCCTGATGTCCACATCGTGGGGCAGGCTGTACAGATGATAGTACAGATCCGGGTCCAGGCCCTCGGCGCGGAAACGCTCCTGCTGCATATTCGGAACGGCAAGCTCCTGCATGAACAGCGCGACAGCGCGCCTCCTGTCCCGGGAAACACATATCCACTTGTGGATATTTCCGCTTTCCAGCCTGTAGAATGCCCCGTTCTGAAGCACGTCTCTCCACTGCTTATACTGCGCTACCTGGTCCTTTATCGCGGCCAGCTCAGACCCCGGAAGGTCCGCGAGGTTGAGCTCGTAGCCGAACGACCCGAAGCACGCCACGTTGTAGCGGGTGGAGAGGGGAGTGTTCCTTAAGGTCTGGTGGTTCGGCACAGCCGAGACGTGCGCCGAAACGGAAGACATCGGATAGCCGTAGCTGTAGTTCTCCTGCATGCGTACCCGTACAAGAGCGTCGGTATCGTCGCTCGCCCAGATCTGCGGGCAATAGCAGAGGATGCCGAGGTCAAAGCGGTTGCCGCCGGAGGCGCAGCCCTCGAACAGTATGTCGGGGAATGCTTCGGTCAGGCTCTTCATAAGCCTGTAAAATCCGAGCATGTAGCGGTAATGGACCTCGCCCTGCTGTTCCGCCGGAAGCGCTTTGGAGAAGACATCCGAAAAGACGCGGTTCATGTCCCATTTGATATACATCGGGCCCGCATCGCGGAGGATATCGCTTATGGCGTTGATAAGATGATCGACTGCTTCCTGTCTGCAGAGGTCGATGATGCGCTGGGTACGGCCTTCGGAATGGTCTCTTCCGGGAATGTCCATGGCCCACTCCGGGTGCGCTCTGTAAAGATCGCTGTCCGTATTGACCATCTCCGGCTCTATCCAGAGACCGAAGCCGAGTCCCATAGTTCCAAGCCTGTCCCGGAGTCCTCTGAGCCCGGACGGGAACTTCTTTCTGTTTACAGTCCAGTCCCCGAGCGCCCGCCGGTCGTCCTTGCGGTTCCCGAACCATCCGTCGTCCAGGACCACGAGCTCCATTCCGGCTTCCGCAGCGCCTCTGGCAAGCTTCAGGAACCTGCCTTCGTCGATATCGAAATACGCAGCCTCCCAGCTGTTGAGCAGCACAGGCCGCGGCTTATTCTTCCATGTTCCGCGGACTATGTGCTCCCGCACAAAAGGGTGCATTACGCGGCTCAGCCCTCCGAAGCCCTGTCCGGAGAAGGCCATTACGGCCTCCGGAGCCTGCAGCTCTTCGCCGGGCTTGAGCAGGTATTCAAAATCTTCGGGCGACATGCCGGTCAGGAATCTCGTCTTTCCGTAGGCGTTGACCTCCGCGGAAGAGTAATGGTTTCCGCTCCATACAAGGTTGAGACCGTAGCATGGACCCGCGGTCTCGGAGGTCTCGGCTCTGCCGAGCATCACAAAGGGGTTGGATCTGCTGGACGATGTTCCCGCGGCTGTTGAGTTTACGATGCGGGTGTGCTGCACCGGGACGGATTCCTTTTCCATTTCCCTGGCCCAGGAGCCGTGGAAGCTCGTAAATATATATCCGTCATCCGCAAAATCGAGCTGGCTGCTCATAAGGCGCTGCACGCGGACCGTATCCGCGCAGCCGTTCACAAGCCTGGCGCTCCTTGTTATTACGTCGAGTTCTCTGAAAACGCAGTATGTCAGAACAAGCCTGAGCTCTGTATGGGCATCCTTCAGCGTGACCTTCAGGGTGTCCGCTTTCCCGGCCTCAGCATAGGATGAGGGCAGGGCCGAGAGCTCTTCCTTTGTTCCTTCGAGCAGTTCCGCGGATTCGAATTTCCAGTCGAGCGAATTGCTTCCGTCCGCGAAGCGCACGGAAACGAAGGGGTCGCGGAGGTCTCCCTTGCCGCGGGCCGAAACTTCGCAGCAGCTGTCTTCCGGGATCTCCAGCGGGAAATCAGGCGAATATGATATCGCGTTTCCCGGAGGGAAAGCGCGCCTTGCCGCCATGGTCATGCAGTCCTCAGCTATTACGGAAGCTTTTGTCTCCTCCGTCCAGCCGCAGGCCGCGCCGTAGTGCAGGTGCTCAAGATGTCCGCTGTCCGTCACACGGAACGCGTAGGCGCTCCGCGGCGTTGTCAGCGCAAAATATCTGTCATTGATTATTCTTATCATTTTTTACTGTTTCTTTGCCGCCAGCTGTTCGGTGATCTCCTTCATGCGCTCGTCGGTGAGCCTGTACTTTCTCTTAAACCACCAGATGCCTGCGAAGAGGCCGACTATCGGGATTATGGTCATGAACATGCGAAGTCCGATCTTTGAGGAGGCCGGCACGTTGAGCGAAAAGTCCACGAGTTTGTCTGCTTCGGTGACAGCGTCGTTGCTGAGGCTGAAGACCGAAAGGCAGATGGAGGCGCAGAGGATCGCGATCCCGGAAGCGAGCTTTACTACAAAGGTCTGCATGGAGAATATTACCGACTCGTCGCGGCGGCCGTTCTCGAGTTCGCCGTAGTCGACCGAATTCGCGAGGAATATAGTCGTCAGAACGGAAAGCAGTCCGTTAGCCGAGAAGATGAAGAACGCCGGTATAAAGAGCAGCAGC
>JAFYFK010000179.1 GCA_017543805.1 Bacillota bacterium
CCCCGTGCTCTCCGGCGGCGCTCCAGGGGCCCACAAGATCCAGGGCATAGGCGCGGGCTTTATCCCGGCGGTCCTCGACACCAATGTTTACGACGAGATAATCCAGGTCTCCGCGGATGACGCGTTCGCCGCCGGGAAACTCATCGGAAAGACGGAAGGCGTGCTGGTCGGTATATCCTCCGGCGCCGCGCTGCACGCGGGCATCGAGCTTGCAAAGAGGCCGGAAAACAAGGGGAAGACCATAGTCGTGCTCCTTCCCGACACCGGCGACAGATACCTTTCAACAGCATTGTTCGCGGATTAGAATACACCGGTTTCCTTTCTCCTTTATGATGGTGCAATATATCGAAAACAGACGGCGCATGGGCAGTGCGCTGTCTGTTTTTTCTGTACAAACCTACTATGTTGGAGGTATAATATAGACAACAGGAAAGGAGTTCCCGCAAATGATGATATCGACCCGCGGCCGTTACGCACTGAGGGTAATGATAGACCTCGCCGAGCATAACAACGGCAGTTACATACCAATGAAGGACGTCGCCAAGCGCCAGGAGATCTCTCTCAAATACCTGGAGAAGATACTTCCGGTGCTGTCTAAGAACGGCCTTATCGAGGGCGTTCACGGCAAAGGGGGAGGCTACAGGCTGACCCGCGACCCGTCGGATTACACCGCGGGAGAGATACTCCGGCTCGCGGAGGACGGGCTCGCGCCGATCAGCTGTCTTAAAGACGACGCGCCGCCGTGCAGGCAGGCTGCGGAGTGCAGGACGCTTCCTATGTGGCAGGGCTTCTACAAGCTCATCAATGAGTATTTTGACGGCATCACCATACAAGATCTTATGCAGACCGATGCCGCGGACAATTATGTGATATAGCGGAGGAAAAATGATAATAACTTGCAAGGGAAAGACACCTAAGATCGCGGACGATGTATTCGTTGCTGAAAACGCTGTAATTATCGGGGATGTGGAGATCGGCCCGGGCTCTTCCGTATGGTTCGGCGCGGTCATCCGCGGGGATAACGACAGCATAAGGATAGGGCGGAATTCCAACGTCCAGGACAACTGCACCCTGCACAGCGACGAGGGCGATCCGATCACCATCGGGGACAATGTCACCATCGGCCACAACGCCGTGGTTCACGGCTGCACGCTGGACGACAACGTGCTGGTCGGGATGAATTCCACCGTCCTCAACGGCGCGCACATCCGCAGAAACAGCCTTATCGGCGCAGGCGCCATGGTAAAGGGCAACAGCGATTTCCCCGAGGGCAGCATGATAGTCGGCGCGCCGGCAATCGTCAAATCGCCCGTAAAGCAGGCCACCGTAGACCTGATCGCCGATTCCGCGCAGGAATATGTGGACCTGAGCAAGATTTACAGACAGCTGTAAAACTGTTGTGATGCCGCGTTTGGCAAAGAAAGGGGAACGTACGATGGGACTGTTTGAAAATAAGGACCGTAAGAAGGAAGAGCAGATAGCGAAGCAGCTGGGTGTGGATGAAAAGACCACAGATGATTCGCTTAGCGACGAGCAGTTGGACCAGGTCGCCGGCGGCCAGGAAATTATCGTCGACGGCTCGATCTTCATGAGAAGCCTGAAAGAGTACGAATTAAGGAAATGATCACCGAACACATTGGTTAAGATGCAGAAGCCCGGGGATGATCCCCGGTTTTTTTTCATGCCCGGATCGACGTGTGTAACGCGTATCGCTCTCCGGAATAATTACAGTTGACAAGGGGTCCTGCAGGTGCTATATTTTTATTGAACATTTGAATAGTTGTTCAAATGAAGGAATATTTAAAGGAACAAAACCATGACGATGAGGACGGAACAGGAACAATACGAGATCCACGAGGACCTGCTGGAAGCCGTGGAAGCGGAGATGCCGGACGACGAAGAACTCTTCGACCTCGCCGAGCTTTTTAAGATCTTCGGCGATTCGACGCGCATAAGGATACTTTTTGTGCTGTCAAAGTCGGAGCTCTGCGTGTACGACATAGCCGAGGCGCTCAGCATGACCGCCTCCGCCGTAAGCCACCAGCTTAAGGTGCTGAGGCAGGCGAGGCTGATCCGCAACCGCCGCGAGGGCAAGCAGATATTCTATTCGCTCGCCGACGACCACGTCCGCACCATAATCGCCATGGGTCTTGAACATTTAGAGGAGTAGAAGAAAATGAAGAAGAGCTACAAAATGAAGGACGTCGACTGCGCAAACTGCGCCGCTGAAATGACCGAGGGCATAAAGAAGCTTCCCGGCGTAATAGACGCCAATGTAAATTTCCTTACACAGAAGCTCAGCATGGAGCTTGAGGAAGGCGTCGACCTCGGCGAACTTATGCCGAAGGTAGTAAAGACCTGCAAAAAAGTCGATCCCGAGTGCGAAGTGTTAATGTAATGTCCAAAAAAGAGAAAAAAAGATTATACAGAATAATAGCTGCGGCCGCGATGTATGTGATACTCGCGGTCTGCGAGCATATGGGCGTCTGGGAGAACGTCCCGCGCCTGCTGACCCTGGCTATGTATCTGGTCCCGTACCTGATCGTCGGCTGGAGCGTTCTTCGTAAAGCCGCGGTCAACATCTCCCACGGCCGCGTGTTTGACGAAAACTTCCTGATGATGGTCGCCACCTTCGGCGCGTTTGCAATAGGCCGCTATGACGAAGCCGTCGCCGTAATGCTGTTCTACCAGGTCGGCGAGCTGTTCCAGGACCACGCCGTCGGAAAATCCCGCGAGGCCATAGCCGCCATGATGGACATCGTTCCTGAATACGCGAATGTTGAGCAGAACGGAGAAGTCACGCATATGGATCCGGACGAGGTAGAGGTCGGCAGCACCATAGTGATAATGCCCGGCGAGCGCGTGCCTCTTGACGGAAAGGTCATCTCCGGCGAATCCTGGCTGGACACCGCCGCTCTGACCGGCGAATCCGTTCCGCGCAGAGCGTCCGAGGGGGACGACATCTACAGCGGAAGCGTCAACGGCAGCGGAACCCTGCGAGTCGTTACAAGCAAGGCCTACGAGGATTCGACTGTCGCCAGGATACTGACCCTTGTGGAAGAGGCGACGGACAAAAAGGCAAAGACAGAGCAGTTTATAACTAAATTCGCAAGGTA
>JAFYFK010000180.1 GCA_017543805.1 Bacillota bacterium
CTGGGGCGTAGTGGGCGGAGCCTGCGAAGCGGCCTACTCCGCGAGCAAAGGCGCTCTCATTTCCATGACAAAAGCGCTCGCCAAAGAGCTCGGCCCGTCAGGAATACGCGTAAACTGCATCGCTCCCGGCCTTATAAAGACAAAGATGATAGATATATTCGACGAGGAGACCATCGCCGATCTTGTCGACAACACGCCCCTCGAGCGCATCGGCCTCCCGGAGGACGTCGCCAACGCCGCGGTCTTCCTCGCGTCGGAAAAAGCGTCCTTCATAACCGGCCAGACCCTTGTAGTCGACGGCGGAATAGCACTGTAATAAATGGATAACCGCAGCTTTTACAGAACCCTTATACGCATCAGCCTGCCGATGATGCTGCAGAGCCTTGTCAGCTCATCGCTTACGCTGCTGGATAACCTCATGGTCAGCTCGCTCTCAGAAGCGGCGCTGTCCTCCGTGGGGCTTGCCATCCAGCTTTTTGGCGTGCAGTGGATGATGATCTTCGGTTTCTGCACAGGCTGCTCCACCTTCTACACGCAGTTCTGGGGGCTGAGGGACACCAGAAACATCAAAAAGGTCATCGGAGTAGCCCTTTCAACCTGCATGGCCCTCAGCATGATATTTTTTATCGCGGCTTTCTGCTTTCCGAACTATGTTATCGGCCTGTTTACAAAAGACGCGCAGGTGGCGGCCTTCGGCGCGCAGTACCTGCGTTACGCGGCGGTCAACTTCCTTCTAATTGCCGCTGCGCAGCCCTTTGCAGTGGCGCTCCGCGCGACCCAGCAGACCCGTCTGCCGATGTACGCTTCCGTCGTATCGTTCGTCAGCGACGTAATCTTCAACTATATACTGATCTTCGGCAATTTCGGCTTCCCCAGGCTCGAGGTCCGCGGCGCGGCCATAGCGACCGTCATCGCAAGGGTCATAGAGCTCTGGCTGCTGCTGTTCTTTATATTCCGCAGGGAGAACGTGCTCGCGGGGAAATTCAAAGAGTATTTTTCCTTCGACAGGACGCTGCTTTTCCGCGTATATAAAAACGCCGCGGCGACGACCGCGAACGAAACGCTGTGGGGAGCTTCCGTGGCCATTTACAACGCGGCCTTCGGGCATATGGGGGTAACCGCCTACGCGGCTTACGCTGCGGCGGTCAACGTAATGGACCTGTTCCAGAACATGGCGTTCAGCCTCGGAGACACAACTCTGATACTTGTCGGCGAAAGACTGGGCCGAAGCGAAAAAGAAGAAGCAAAAGAACTGAGCCGGAAAATGCTTAAAACTGCATTCGGCTTTGCGTGCATACTTGCTGTGCTGATAATACTTTGCCGCGGGCCGATACTCAGCCTGTTCCGCCTGTCCGCGGAGGGCACGGGCCTCGCGATGAAGATCGCTCTCGTCCGCGCGCTCTTCCTTCCGATAGACATCGTTAACGGAAACCTGATCGTCGGAGTCCTGCGCGCAGGCGGCGACACCCGCTTTGCCGCGGTGAGCGAGATCCTGATAATGTACCTTATAGCCGTTCCGATGGCTTTCCTGAGCCTCTGGCTGCAGCTGCCGATATACATCGCCGTGCTGCTGGTCCGCGCGGAAGGCTTTGTAAAGATAGCGATCCTGCTCCGCCGCTATTTCTCCGGGAAATGGATCAATAACGTCGTGCAGGACCTGGCTGACAGCTAAGCCGCTTACGCCTGCTCTCCGGCGCCGAGGCCGGCAGCCCTTACGGCGTCCAGGATGTCCGGAATATTGGCGAGAGCGCCTTTTCCGACCACTCCGCAGGCGAGCATGTCCGCCTTCGGCTCGACAAAAGTAAACCCAAGCTCCGCCAGAGTCTTTAAATTCCTCTGCGTGACGGGGTTTTCGTACATATCCGTATTCATGGCCGGGCATACTATGCGCGGCTTTTTCCATGCCGCGAGCATAGTGGTGGAGAGCATGTCGTCCCCTATCCCCGCAGCGATCTTTGCGATGATATCCGCGGAAGCCGGGGCAATAACGACAACATCGGCCCACTGCGCCAGCGAAATGTGCTGGACCGCGGACGGGTCGTCCTCACAGAAAACGTCGGTATAGACCGGCTGTTTTGTAAGCGTCTGCAGGGTCAGCGGGGTTATGAACGCCGCGCCGCCCTTTGTCATTATCGTCTTAACGCTGTGACCCTCTTTAGTGAGGGTGTTTGCTATGTCGGCAGCCTTATAAGCCGCGATGCTTCCTGTGATCCCAAGCAGAACGTTCATGGCAAGCCTCCTTATTTCCGGCCTTCGGCGATGACCCTGGCGATAGCCACGGCTATGTCTTCCTTGCCCACGTAGCTGGCGTAATTGCGCTCCGCGTCCAGCAGGTAGCCCTTGTGGACGCCGGCGGAAACGGTCGCGTAGTCATTGGCGAGCACGTAGTCGCAGCGGTTCTTCTTAAGCAGCTCGTAAGCCACGTCTATAAGATGCTCCTCGGATACGCTGTCCAGCAGCTTAAAGCCCATGATCACAGCCTCCGGAAGAAGTTCGCGGAACATGGGGATTATCTTGGGCGTGCGCTCGAGCACCAGCACCGGAGCCCCGAGATTTGACGGCACCTTGGTATAGATCTTCCTGGCGTCGAGCTC
>JAFYFK010000023.1 GCA_017543805.1 Bacillota bacterium
TCCAACAACGGCATGCTGGACCGCAGCGTCGCGCCCGGCGCCAGAAGCAAGTTCACAAAGATCAAGGGCAGCGGCAAGGACAGCGTCACCATAATGGTCTACATGTGCGGCACTGACCTCGAATCCCGCAGCAGCATGGCAACAAGAGACCTTCAGGAGATGGCTTCCGCCAGCCTCAGCGACAAGGTCAACATCATCGTTTACACCGGCGGCTGCAGCAAGTGGCAGATCAACGGAATTTCCAACAAGGTCAACCAGATCTACAGGGTCAAGCAGGGCAGCATGGAACTGCTCGAAAAAGACATGGGCAGCGGCGCCATGACCGACCCGGCAACCCTTGAGACCTTCCTCAAATACTGCAAGAAGAACTACAGCTCCGACCGCATGATGCTCATATTCTGGGATCACGGCGGCGGCTCCCTGCAGGGCTACGGCTATGACGAGACCCACAAGACAGCGGGTTCCATGAATCTCGGACAGATCAACAAGGCACTCAAGGCCGGCGGCATGAAGTACGACTTTATAGGTTTTGACGCCTGCCTGATGGCTACCACCGAGACCGCGCTGATGCTCTCCGAGTACGCGGACTATATGATCGCGTCCGAAGAGACCGAGCCGGGCGTAGGCTGGTACTACACCAACTGGCTCAACGATCTTGCCAAGAACACCTCCACTCCGACCCTCGACATCGGCAAGAAGATCTGCGATGACTTCGTAGACGTATGCGGGACCCAGTGCCGCGGCCAGAAGACTACCCTTTCCGTTGTCGACCTCTCTGAGCTTTCGACAACTCTCGGCGAAGCGTTCTCCGCGTTCTCAGCCGACACCCGCGATATGATCGCGAACGACGAATACAAGAAGGTATCCTCGGCCCGCAGCAACACCAGAGAGTTCTCCGGTTCCAGCTCCATCGACCAGATAGACCTTATCCACTTTGCCGGAAACCTCGGCACCAAGGAATCCCAGAAGCTTGCCGACACGCTGCTCTCCGCGGTCAAATACAACCGCACCGGAAACATGAGCAACGCGTATGGGCTTTCGATCTACTTCCCGTACCGGACAAGACCCAACACGGTCAATACAGCCAACAACATCTACGACAGCATAGGCCTTGACGACGAATACAGCAGCTGCATCAAGGAATTCGCGAGCCTTTCCGCGAGCGGCCAGGCCGTATCCAGCCAGAACTATTACGGCGGCGGCTCCGCCAGCCCGCTGTCCCTGCTGTCCGGCCTCGGGAACAGTTCAGGCTCGTCTTCGTCCTCCGGCGCTGACGCCATGATGCAGATGCTCAACCTGTTCATGAACAGCCAGAGCGGCTCCGGACTCTTTACCGGGCGTTCCATGAGCCTCGAGGACACTGTCGAATACATCTCCGATAACCAGTTCGATCCCAGCAAGCTGGTCTGGGAAAAGTACGAGGACAACGTCACCAGGCTCGTCCTCAGCCAGGATCAGTGGGATCTTGTCCAGGATCTCGATCTCAATATGTACTATGACGACGGCGAGGGATACATCGACCTCGGCCTCGACAATGTGTTTGCCTTTGATGACCTCGGCCATCTGACCACCGAAGCTGTCGACGGCAGCTGGGTAAGCATCAATGATCAGCCGGTGGCTTACTACCGCCAGAGCTCGGCGGTCGACGACGGCCACTACACCATAACCGGCCGCGTGCCCGCCCTGCTCAACGACCAGAGGGTCGACCTGATCCTCATCTTCAGCGACGAGACCCCCAAGGGCTACATTGCCGGCGCTCTGCCCGTCTACGACGAGGAAGAGACCGAGACAGTCGCCCGCGGCCTCATTGAGCTCGAGGAAGGCGACAGGCTCGACTTTATCTGCGACTACTACGATTACAACGGCAATTACCAGGACAGCTACTTCCTCGGCGACCAGATGGAGGTGACCGACAACATGGTCATCAGCAATACCTACGTCGGCGGAGATTACCTGGCGCTGTACAAGTTTACTGATATTTACGCCCAGAGCTACTGGAGCGATCCCGTTCCGGCAAAATAGTTTTATCGGAGGTCAACGGATATGTCCCCCTATATAAAATTATCCATTGCCGCGCTTTTGCCCGTTGCTGCGTCGATCCTGTTTTATATGCTGGAGAAGCGCACTGAATTCGGCAAAAGGTCCTTTATGTTCCGGCAGATAATTATCGGACTCGCGTTCGGCATTATCGCCATAGTCGGAACAGAGTGGGGCATTGCCGTGGACGGCGCCATGGTCAACTGCAGGGATGCCGCCCCGCTGTGCGCAGGCCTGCTCTTCGGCGGGCCGGCAGGCATGATCGCAGGCGTTATCGGCGGCGTCGAACGCTGGATCGCGGTCGCGTGGGGCGTCGGCAGCTTTACAAGGGTCGCGTGTTCCGCTTCCACGGTGCTCGCCGGCGTGTATGCCGCGATAATACGCCGCTACCTCTTCGAGGGCAAAAGGCCCGGCTGGCTCCTCGCTTTAGCGAGCGGTGTGGTCATCGAAGTCTTCCATCTTACGATGGTCTTTATAACGAATACCGACCAGGCTATACGCGCGGCGCAGGTGGTCAAGATCTGCTCGGTCCCTATGGTCACCGCCAACGGTCTCAGCGTGCTGTTCGCGACGGTCGCCCTCACTCTGCTTTCCGGCGATAAGCTGGTGACGACGCAGGGCAAACCCAGGATATCCAAGACTATTCAGACCTGGATGATAGTCGATGTCGCGATCACCTTCATCGCGGCGTCGCTCTTCCTCTTCTTTATACAGACGCAGGTCAGCCAGGGCACCAGCACGGAGCTGCTCTCTCTTGAACTTGACGATATAACCTCGGATATAACCGACGCGTCGAACGACAATCTGCTCCGCCTTACCCACCGCGTGGCGGATAGGGTAAAGACCGGAGAGTCTCTTTACGATCTGGCCTATGAATACGGCGTGGCGGACATCTGCGTTATCGACAAAGACGGAATAATAACCGACAGCAACAATTCGGCTTATCTGGGCTTCGATATGGGCTCCGGCGAACAGTCCGCCGAATTCCTTGTCCTGCTGGACGGGGAGACGGAAGAATACGTCCAGGGTTACGGCCCCATTTCCTTCTCGAGCACCATTTCCAGAAAGTTTGCCGGCGTAGACTACAACGACGGCATCCTGCAGGTAGGTTACAACGCGTCCCAGTTTCAGAAGGACATAGCAAACCGCATATCGCTTGCTGCGGTCAACAGGCATGTCGGCGAAAACGGCTTTGTGCTTATAGCGGACGCTTACCGCAAAATAGTAAGCTCTCCGCGCAGCATCACTGCGGCCACGCTGGACGAGCTCGGTATAGATCTCTCGGAGCAGCCTGAGGATTCCGTATTTTCCGTAGCTCTCGACGGCGCTCAGTATGAGTCCATGTTCAGAAAGTCCGAGGGTTATTACATCCTTTCCATGATGCCTGTCGAGGAGGTCTTCCGCACGCGGGATCTTCTGACTTATCTCTATGTGTTCATAGAGATACTGATATTTTCGCTGCTGTTTATGATCATCTATCTGCTGATCAAGACGACCGTCGTCAAAGAGATACAGAGCGTCAACAGGTCTCTCGACAAAATTACGGCCGGAGATCTCGACGAGGTCGTCAACGTGCGGTCGAGCGAGGAGTTCGATTCGCTCTCGGACGACATCAATTCCACGGTCGATACTCTTAAGAAATACATCGCCGAGGCTGAGGCGCGCATAGACGCGGAGCTGAAATTCGCCAAGAGCATCCAGCACTCAGCGCTTCCGTCGGTGTTCCCGAAGCGCGGCGAGATAGACCTCTACGCCCAGATGGATACCGCAAAGGAAGTCGGCGGAGACTTCTACGACTTCTACTTTACAGAGAACAGCAAACTCAATTTCATGATCGCGGACGTTTCCGGCAAGGGAATTCCCGCGGCCATGTTCATGATGCGCGCGAAGACCCAGCTCAAGGGCCTCTCCGAGACCGGGATCCCGCTCAACGAAGTCTTTACACAGGGCAACAGCAGTCTCTGCGAGGGCAACGACGCGGAGATGTTCGTGACCGCATGGGAAGGCGCCATAGACCTGCAGACCGGTCACGTCCAGTTCGTCAACGCCGGCCACAACCCGCCGCTGGTCATGCATGATGGCAGGTTTGAGTATCTTAAAAAGCCCGCGGGCTTTGTGCTCGGCGGAATGGACGGAATACGCTATAAGCTCTTTGAACTCGATATGGCGCCCGGCGACGTCATATACCTCTACACGGACGGCATTACCGAGGCTGAGAATATCAAGGAAGAACTCTATGGCGAAGAACGCCTCATCACTTTCCTCAACAGCAACAGCTTTGCCGGAATGGAAGCTCTTTGCGACGCCGTAAAGGAGAACGTCGACCTGTTTGCCGGCGAAGCTCCGCAGTTCGACGATATGACCATGCTCGCGCTGAAATATAACGGCCCCGCGATTTGATTTTCCGGCCGGTTGTGCTAAAATACCCCTTGTGGTCTTTATTTTTAAATACTGACACAGGCGGGTAATGAATAAACAGAAGAGAAATAAAACATATCCCATATACCGGTTTATAAGATGGCTGGTGTGGCTGTTCTACCCGAAGATCACGCTCGAGGGCACGGACAACATACCTTCCGAGCCGTGCATCTTTGTAGGCAACCACGCCCAGATGAACGGCCCTATCTGCAGCGTTGTCCATTTCCCGGTCGACGCTCTGGTCTGGTGCGCAGGCGAGCTTATGGCGCTTAAGACCGCTCCTGAATACGCGTTCCGGGATTTCTGGTCGCACAAGCCCAAATGGACGCATTTTTTCTACAGGATCATGTCTTTTCTGGTGGCTCCTTTAGCGTTCGTCCTGTTTAACAACGCAGGCTGCATAGGAGTCTATCACGACACGCGGATACTCTCCACGTTCAAGGATACCGTCACAGGGCTGCAGGAGGGGAAAAGCATAGTTATATTCCCCGAACACGAATACGTTCCGTACAACAACATCCTGTATCCGTTCCAGGACAGATTTATAGACGTGGCGAAGATGTACTACCGGAAGACCGGCAAAGAGATCAGATTCGTCCCGATGTATGTTGCGCCGAAGCTGAAAAAGGTGTATTTTGGAGAGCCGGTGAGCTTCTCAGCGGATGCGCCGATCGAAGAAGAACGCGAGCGCGTCTGCCGGAAGCTCATGGATTCAATAACAGAGACCGCAGTCAGCCTTCCGAGGCACAGAGTGGTCCCCTACAGAAACATATCGAAAAAGGATTATCCGTATAACAGGCCTGAATAATGAAAACACCAGTTGTCGATTACAGACAGTTTAGACTGACAAAACTGAATGACCCGCGCTTTTCCCATCTTAAGCTGCTGGCTGGCTGGATAGGTTATTTTATACTGTACTTCCTTACCGAAAACCTTATCCCGATGGAGCGGATGCATGTTATACACTGCGCTCTGGACGATGTAATACCCTTCAACGAGTATTTTCTGATCTTTTACTGCTCCTGGTACGCGTGGATAGTCATTTCGCTGCTGTACTTTATGCTGTACGATATCGACAGCTTCCGGCGGCTGCAGGTGTTTATAATCATCACCCAGGTCGTCGCCATGGTCGTTTATATCGTCTATCCGAGCATACAGCTGCTGCGTCCGGAGGTCTTCCCGAGGGAGAACGCGCTGACAGCGCTGATGGCGTTCATCTATAATTTCGACACGCCTACAGGCGTCTGCCCCTCGCTGCACGTGGCCTATTCCATGGGCATAGCCTCGGTCTGGTGCAAGCGGAAAGAGACCCCGGCAGGGCTGAAGGTCTTTATGGTCTGCCTGCTGATAATGATCTCGATATCCACCGCTTTTGTAAAACAGCATTCTGTGGTGGACATCATCGCGGCCATACCGCTGGGGATGCTGGCTGAATATCTGGTGTTCGGAAGGACGCAGATCAACCGGCAGCTGAAGATCCGCAGCGGATCGCTTAAGAAAAAGGA